>PBDA01000034.1 GCA_002718345.1 Rhodospirillaceae bacterium | reverse complement strand
TGAATCATTGTTAATTAATTCTCTGGGAGTATCTGAAAGGTCTTGAAAATGAGCGTGTTCTAATTCGCCATGTTGGAGAAGATCAAGATCTTCAAACTTGCTTAACCCTGACCAGAAATGGAAAAAATCCAGCATTGGCTTCACATTTGGATGATTAGCCGCACGTATAACTTGGAGGGCTGAGGTTAGAGTAGAGAGATGGCTTGAGGTGCGTAAGAATTCGAGCATGGCTGTTAATCCAAATTCCGCCGTGATTTCTCCTACTTCATAAATACAATTAGGTGTAGCGGCAAAATCTTCTAAGGTGATAGGACGGCGAGTGATAGAAGGAGAATAAGCTCTTTCTAAACCTAGTTCTGCAAATTGCTCACACCTTCGATGCCATTCATTGAGAGAGTTATCACGTTCAGGTCCAGGGATCCATATGTCTTGGAGTGAAACGGCGCCAGAGACAGGGGTTAAATCAAGATCCACCAATAGCTGCCGAGCGCCAGATAACGTGTCTGATTCAAGAAATTCATCTAATAAAACACTATTAAGCTCAACGTACTTAATCCCAGCTTGTGACCATCCCTCTAATGATCCGCGGAATCCAGCTGACCTAGAGGTATTTTGGTGAATTGCCAATAACATCTTGTTGTTTCCTATTTGTGCATTGAGCGTACTGGCAAATCCATAAAGAATTGGTGTTGTTATCAATGCACGTCTACTGATCATATGTTTGACTCTGGGTTGGGTAAAATAAAGAATTAGACATAGGATAGCGTTTCTGGAGCATATGAGACATCCGCTGAGTATTTTGACTCTTATTATTGTCTTTACAACAATCGTATTTATACCAGAAGATGATTCTATGCAAGTGAACGGGTAAGATCTGTAAAAGACTATAAATAAGCCTAATTAGCTTAAGAGAGGCGTACTTTCACGCGTCATCCGAGGGTGGAATTTATGACAAATTCACGAGATTCAAATTCTGTTTCAAACGAGAAGGTTGGGGATAGTGATAAGCCGTCACATTTTGACCTTAGCAGGCGCGGTTTTATTGGAGGTACTAGCGCAGCATTACTTGCTGCAAAGTCAACATCAGTCAAGGCTCAGGAAAACTCTGAGAGCGTTGGTGTTGAGCCAGAGGTCGCAAATGTTCCAAAGACTGCAATTACTGTCACTGTTAATGGTGCTTCTCATCAGACGGTTGTAGAAGATCGTTGGACATTAAATGAATTTCTTCGTGATCACCTAGAACTAACGGGTTCTAAAATTGGATGTAATCGTGGGGAATGCGGTTCCTGCACTGTGCTGGTAGACGGAGAACCTGTTTACTCATGTAGCACATTAGCAGTTTGGGCTGATGGCAAAGAAATTTTAACTGTTGAGGGCCTTGAGAAAGATGGCCAGTTATCTGTTTTACAGCAGGCATTCATGGAACATAATGCCCCGCAATGTGGGTTCTGTACCTCTGGTCAATTAATGTCAGCTACTGCATTGCTTGAGGAAAACCCAGAGCCAACGGTAGATGAGGTGAGGCATGCCTTAGCAGGAAATCTCTGTCGATGCTCTAATTATAATGCAATTGTTGAGGCAGTAATGGATGCCTCTAAAACGGGAGGAGCATGATGGCAATAGATCCTCTAAAAACTGTCGGTCATGATATTCCTCGCATTGACGCATATGAACGAGTCACTGGAAAAGCTACATATAATCGCGATATAAAGTTGCCAGGAATGCTATATGCAAGGGTTCTGCGCAGCAATGTGCCCCATGCCAACATTATAAGTATAGATACCTCAAGGGCTGAGGCATTGCCCGGGGTTCGGGCCGTCATTACTCATGAAACCCACCAACTAATTTATGGCTCTGGGTCTATCTCAGGAGGACGCCAGTACAACGATGCTGTAAAAGATATTACGAAACGTCTACGACATATGTTTCCAAATCCAGTGAGATTCGTAGGTCAGCCGGTAGCTGCAGTTGCTGCAGTTAATCGTCATGTGGCTGAGGAAGCCATTCAACTTATTGACGTATCTTATGAAGAACTGCCATTTGTGCTTGATCCTGAAGAAGCATTACAGTCAGGGGCCCCTGCCATATGGCCTGATGGGAACATGGCCCATGATGATCAAAATCGCCAGGAACCTATTGGAAATCAATCAGGTGATATTGAGGCGGGTTTTCAGCAGGCTGATCATATTTTTGAAGATCGTTATACAACAGCGTTTGTGCAGGACGCGCAAATGGAGCCGCGCTCTGCTCTGGCTCACTGGGAGGGAGAAAAGCTTATTTTGCATACACCAACCCAAGGTGTTTCTAACTGTCGGCATGATAACGCTCGCGACCTTGGTATTGATGATCATCAGATTCAGGTTATTTGTAAATATATGGGTGGCGGTTTTGGTGATAAGAATGGTAGCTATTACTTCGATTTAATCGCAGCAATGTTGTCAAAAGAGACCAATGCTCCTGTGATGGTAGAGCTTTCACGCAAGGATGATTGGTTAGGTACACATGGTCGATGGCATACCATTCAGGATTACAAGGTTGGTGTAACTGATGATGGTACGGTAACTGCAATCCAAATGAATGCTTTAAGTGGTATGGGCCCATATCTAAGAAGATCAGGAAACATTGCTGGGATAGATGCTTATAGTTGTCCGAATGTTGACCGTAAGATTTATCCGGTTCATACAAACCGCATGGTCTCAGGAAATTTTCGGGCTCCCCAATATCCTCAAGGCTATTTTGGTATTCAATCCATCATGGACAACATAGCATATGAGATTGGGCTAGATCCTGTTGAGTTCGCCTTAAAAAATATGCGGAAACCAACAGAAGAAGAGCCCTTTACACATTATGCTCTTGACCAGTGTATTGAACAGGGCGCTGAAGATTTTGGGTGGAAAGAGAGGTGGCGTAGTGAGCCTGGTTCGGATTCGGGAATCATAAAACGTGGTGCCGGTATGGGATTTGTGATGTTCAATTCTACGGTATCCCCTAGCAGCGCAATTGTTCGTGTTGATTCCAGTGGGCAATACACGCTATTTGTTGGTGTAACTGACATTGGACCTGGAGCAAAAACCACGATGTCGCTTATTGCTGCAGAAGCGCTCGATGTCGGAGTATCTGATGTAGATATTGTGTGGGGTGATACAGATCGCTGCCCATACTCTATTGGCGAGTCAGGGGCTCGAACTACTACAAGTACAGGTTATGCGGTTATGCAGGCAGCTATTGACCTTAAGGAGCAAATTGCAGCTAAGGGATTACCCACAGATGATGAAGTTCTAATTGCATCGGCAACTCCAACTCCAAGTGGCGATGGGAGACGCCGCGCATGTTTTGGTGCACATTTTGTGGAAGTAGAGGTAGATACTGAACTTGGACATGTGGGCATTAAAAAATATGTAGCTGTCCATGAGTCAGGTCGAATACTTAATCCTTTGCCAGCTAGAGACCAAATCCGTGGTGCTGTCCAGCAAGGTATTGGCCAGGCCTTGCATGAAGATCTTCTTTACGATGTCAGAAACGGCCATCCTCTTAATGCGGGCTTTTACGGTGCACGACACATAACGCATGTAGATGCCCCAGAGATTGAGGTGAGCTTTATTGAATCTGATGATGGATTTGGGCCGTTTGGCGCAAAAACAGTGGCGGAAATGGGAATCATCTGTCCGCCATCAGCGGTCGCTAATGCAATATTTAATGCTACAGGCATACGAATGAAAGACCTGCCCATCACTAGGGAAAAAATGTTGGAGGCACTAGCATGAAGACATTTACAAACCAGAATCCAGGCACTGTAGATGAGGCGATAGAGCTTGTTCGCACTGCGAGGGAAGACGGGCATTCTGTGTCGTTTGCAGGTGGAGGTACAGATCTTTTGCAACTGGTTAAGGAAAGAGTTGTCAATCGATCAGGACAAGACGTTCCAGATGTTCTTGTGAACCTCAAATCTTTAGAAGGAGTTGATCAGGTAAGTTTCAGTAGTCTTGGTGGCGTGGCTATCGGAGGGCTTACAACTCTTAGTAACCTCGCTAATAATCCTAGAATTTTAGATGACTATAAGGTGCTCGCTGAAGCGGCAGGACAAGTAGGAACACCTCAGATTCGTAATGCTGGAACACTTGCTGGAAATGTTTGTCAGAGACCTTGGTGTTGGTATTACCGAAATGGATTTCCTTGTTATAAAGCTGGGGGTAATGAGTGCTTTTCAATAGCAGGTGAAAATCAGCTGCATGCGATTTTTGGTGGTGGGCCTAGTTTTATAGTGCATCCATCTGATGTTGCTCCTGCACTAGTGGCCTTGGATGCGACATTTAATGTTGCTGGCCCATCGGGGAATCGAGTTATTTCTAGTTCTGATTTTTTTGTTTTGCCCCGAGATAATGTCCAGCATGAAAATGTCTTGTCGGACGATGAATTTTTGATATCAGTAGATTTGCCGGCACCTCCTAATGGTTTGAAGAGTACTTACCACAAGGTTATGGATCGGGATGCTTGGACTCATGCACTAGTTAGTGTTGCAGTCGTTATGGAGATGGATGGAGATATTTGCAGTGCAGTAAAGATAGTTTTGGGTGGCGTGGCGCCCGAGCCATGGCGTGTTCCTTCAGCTGAGGCACTGTTGATTGGGAATGTCGTGACGGAAGAGCTAGCGAGATCAGTCGGTGAAGCTGCAGTTAGTGGTGCGAGACCCCTTGCAAAAAACGCTTACAAAATTCCATTGGTTAGGGGTGTAGTGGCACGCACTGTATTGGCGCTTGCCACTTCCGTTTAGTTATATGAATCGGCGTGATTTTCTCACGCTGCGGACTAAGGGTCAGCAACGCGTCATCGAGCTCTCCTGTGAGCGTCTGTACATGTTATATGCAGATGCTAATGCAGGAATAGGGCGCTGGAAGGTATCTGAAGCAATTGGTAAAAATCAACAAGCTTGGGGTGGTGAACCACCAATTCAGATTAATTCGCAAACAGTTCCTGAATTATTAGATACGCTTAACCAAGAACTGGCTACAGCAGATATTTTAGTGTTGCTGGAGAAGCAATGGCTAGATAGTGAAGGGTTTGGTTCAGCAGTGGATATCTGCATAAAAAAATTTCTTGATAAAGGTGGAATTGTGGAGTCTAGATAGTGATAAATAAAATTAATGCCAATATATACATTTTTAGTGCGCTGCTTATGCTTTGTGGCTGCGCTGTTAATTCAGTATCAGCACAGAATTATTCTGACTCAGCACTAGAGGAGAGAGTTGAGGCTATATTACAAAGCGCTTCTGATTTGCCAGAAAATGCAATTACTGTTGAGGTTGAAGATGGTGTCGTCACTCTGATGGGTTCCATTGTTTGCGATACTTGTGGTGGCGTGCGAACGCCTCCTGGCGTAAGAACAACCCAACAGAGTCTTGGAGCTGTCGTAAGAGCTGTTCCTGGTGTTGTACGAGTTGTATTTGATTTGAGTTTTGAATCAGAGGGTGCGTAGTAGAGTTTTCTTTATGAGGGCTGTTTAGGTTTGTATGGGAGGGAAGTTTGAAGCATATATTTTTGGTCACATGCTGTTTCTTTTTTTCAACCACCGCTGTTTCTCAAATTGATGCATTCATAGGAGAGTGGTTGCTCTGGTTGGAAACTGATAACAGAATAGGTATGCCCGCGGTGGGTAGTCTTGTTATTGAAGATACGTCAGATAATCTTTCCATCTTTATCGATGGTGGGCCTGTGAATTTTCTTGGAGTCAACGGAAGTCAAATACGATTTGACTTTGACTGGTCGGACTTGCCTGATCTTGTTCATTTAAGTGTAATGGAAGGCACTCTTAAAGATGATGTTATAGAAGGTATAGCAACAGAAAATGGTGAAAATAGAGGTGCTTGGCGTGCAACGCGCATTGTAAATACGGAAACAACAAATATGCTTTCAGCGCCAGTAGATTTCACTGGTATATGGAGTAGACCCTCGATTCTTAGTAAACACGGGTATGATTTAACTGAAGTCGGAGAGACTTCTAACAATACTTATGATCCTGCCATTGATGATCCAATACTACGTTGCGTTTCAGACGGACTTATACGTATGTCGCACGGTCCCTTCAGTATTGAAGTTGTTAAAGGGCAAGGAAGACTGATTGTCCTTCATGAGGATTTGCATGAGGTTCGAAGAATCTACTTAGATGGAAGAGATTTTCCTGAAGAAATAGATGATGCAAATCTTGCAATGGGTTATTCAATAGGCCACTGGGAGGGATCAACACTTGTAGTTGAGTCTCGTGGTTTAAAGCGGACAGTTTGGGATGCTGGTGGAATGCCTATATCTTCTGGAGCACGCGTAACTGAGCGCTGGTATCTTGACTCAACTGGACAATTGCATGTTGAGTTTAGTTTGTATGATCCTGTTAATTATCATCGCCCAGCAGAAATGCATACATTACGCCAGAAGCAACCTGATGACGCTGAAATAATGGAATATTCATGTGATCCTCACGCTTTTTATCGTAGCTTACAATTAGAAGGTCGCTTAGAAGAGTATTGGGGAAGATCTATTAATCGACGATAGATAAATGAGTAAGTTTTTTAGGAGGGAGGGGTAATGAGAAGAACATATTTTTTAATGCTTGCTGTTTTAAGCGTTATCTCTTTTGCAGATGTTAACGTTTTAGCGCATCATGCAATATCTGCTAATTACGATGAAAATTCTTTCGGAACTATCGAGGGTACCGTTGTAGAAGTTTTTTGGGCTAACCCTCATGTTCATTATTACATAGAGGTTACTGAAGACCTTGATAACGTTGAGTTGTGGGATATTGAAACTAGTAGTTTGATTACTCTTGCACGTATTGGCTGGACTCCAGAAACAATTAAGGTTGGAGATCAAATACGAGTTTCTGGGCAACTAGGTCGAAATGGTATAAGAAGGCTAAATTTAGATAGAGATTCCTTACAAATTCTTGAATAGTGATAGTCAAAGGAAATTGCGAATGTAAGGGTCGCCATTAGAGGCCCATCTGCTCAATCATTTTTCGACCTAGGAAACCATAGTCGCTTGCCAGAGAATCGCGAATCTCGAAGTGGTTGAATCCGGTGCCCACCAGTAGTTCGATTGATTTACCCTCTGCTTCCACGGCGGCGGCAAAGTCTCGTCCTTGACGTTGGAATTCAGGTGTCTCATAGGTTCCATAGGCCACGAGGAGCGGAGCGTGCAACTGATGAATATGGCGTTGCGGGCTAAGCGCCTCAATCATTTCATTAGTCAGGTGTAGATAGGAATTGCGCCATGACAGGCGAACAGGCTCGAGCTCATACATCCCACTTATGCATAATCCACCTTTTATTATGTTCCGTGGCAACCCATAGGCGCCTTGCCAGTCTGTGGTTAGTACAGCAGCTGCAAGGTGCCCACCAGAGGAATGCCCTGAGACATAGAGTTGTTCTGGGTCAGCTCCAAACCGACCAGCGTTCTGGAATGTCCACGCAGTCGCATCTCGGACCTGTTTTACTAGAGTTGTCAGCCCATCTTCCGCTTCTTCTACGCCAGAGAAGTCGAGGATGACCATAGTGCCACCATTGTTAACTAAGGGCTCAGCAAGGTATGTGAATTCATTTGCAAAGCCATAGCGCCAGGTGCCGCCATGAATGAATACGTTTATGGGACCTCCATCGTTTTCTGTGCGGTATACGTCTAATGTCTCAGTCTGCCCAGATCCATAGGCAAACTTAAGTGGTTCTCCTAGTCGTTTCTTCGCTAAATTATTTTTGAACGCATTTTGTTCCCTGAGCTGGTCAATATTTGGGGCATAGATCCTTTGGTTATAGGCGTCGTCTAGCTGTGTTTGATCCATATCAAGCCATACGGTTGAGCTCACAGGTTGCGTCTCTTGCTGAGCCAGTAGCGGCGTGGTTGGGATCGCCATCCCGATGGCTGCGCTAGCTTTAAGAATGTCCCGTCGACTGAGTTTTTGATGTATTCGTTTTTTTTCCATTTCCTCACTATCTCTCTTGCCCGATAACTGCTGTTGGCTTGATTTCAATCATTGTACCTGGCCGAGCAAATCCAACTACTGTGATTAATGCACTTGACGGATATCTCCCATCACTAAAATATTCGCTTCGGATTTCTGTGAACCGGTCGCCGTCACGTACATCTTGGATATAAACAGTCATTGTTACAATATCTGAAAGTGTTCCACCATAGTGGTTTAATCTTTCTCCAATAAGCCGAAACACTTCCCTTGTTTGTGCTTCAAAATCACCTGAAATATCGTTTCCTCGTTCATCTGTTAGGGTTGTATGACCAGCAACCCATACTGTAGTTCCTCCTGTAGTAGCAACTGCTCGGGAGAACGCTCGACTTTCGCCATATTCATCAATTAGATAATCCTTAGTTACTGGAACAAGGCCCTGAGACCATATTGGAGTAGTTACAGGAAGTGTAAATAAAAGCGATATTATTTTTAATTTGGTCATTCTCACTTATTTTTCTCCATGACATCAAAGTCTTAATGTTGTGGTTAGAATAATAACCTTGTTTTTAGGTTGGTGGGATTTAAAGCAACAATTTTTTGAAGTGTATGAATTCTATGAAGGTTGTTTAGTTGCGTAAATTATTGATGCTTTCAAAAGTGTTAAATTTTCATGTGAGTTTTCCTGATAACACTTTAAACTTCTGGAGAGTACAGTGTTGTCATAGTTGCCGTTATATAAAGCACTATAGTTATTAGTAGTATTTCAAGCGCGATTAATCGCTTAAACAAAATGCAGGAGTTTCTGTTTCCTGCAGAAATGGATGGGCTAAGTTTGAATTTATTCAGAGCGGCTATACCCATTAACACCGTAAAACCAATAATCTTGGATATAAGCAGTATGCCATAAGGGGTTTTAAGGCTGCTAAAATTTGGCAGTAGGATAATAGCTAAGCCAAGGCCAGCAAATAAAATCAAAGGAACAATATAAGTTGCTATTTTTGAGAAATGCTTTATTAGCTTTCCTGCTTCAATTGCTTCTCGGGTGCAAACTAGATGCAACGGCACAAGAGATCCAAACCAAAAGGCAGCTGAAAGTAAGTGAATAGTGAGCAGAATTCCGAGGATCCATTGTTGTTCGTTTGCTCCTACATGACCAATAAAACTAAATGAACTTGCTATTAGAATAACTCCCAAAAAACTACTTGGGTTCCAGTTTCTCCGGAACAGTAGTAGTGAAACTCCTATTATTATTGAGCCTAAAAATCTTAAGAATTGACTGATCCCAAAATTAGATGTGATAAGAAATTCATGTATTGAAATATCTATAAATCCGTTTAATGTTCCAGTTAAGCGTACTGGCTCAAAAAGATAACGAACAACAATAAAAGTTGCTCCTGAAAAGGCAGATATTATGCCTAGAAAATAGATAGGGGCTTTAGAAGATGTAAGATAGTGATTGAATAAGAAAATAAACAAGACTACGCCAGATGTCTGTAGCAGAGATAAAAATATCGCTGCGCGTAGAATAACTACAAGGTTATCCAGCATGTTCCTAGTTGACTATTCTTTAGATGCCAACTCTGCTACTACAAATTCAAATTCGCCAGATACAACATGCATGTCAGCCCCAATTGCGCGCCATTTAACTACGTAATTTCCCATCTGTATGTTTGGTGTAGCTATTATGAATTCTTGTTGCATTTCAGATGGCAATGCATCAAGAGTAATCGGATCACCGCTGCTATTTTCTACAGATAGTCCTGTAATGCGAACCTTTGTAGAAAACACTAATGTAATTTCTCCTGGAGGTGAGGTTTCTATGGCATCTTTAGCGGGGATTGAACTTGATAGCACTGTATGTGCTTGCGCACTTAGAGCTATTAACATACCAGTCAGTGTTATGATCAATTTGAAAAGGTTCATTTTTTTCTCCATTTCAGTACAAGATAGCTGGTCTGTATGATTGAGACAACCATCAGTGCTTGACTATACTTTTTTGCTTTCAAGTTGGCAGGTAATCCATGGATGTGGACAATAGTAATATGATTATGTGGCCTTATCAGATGCGTTTGAACCTTCGATCTATAATCATTTATTGGGTTCTTCTTGTGGTTGGGGTTATTTGGTCATGTCAAACAGAGGCTCAGTTGCAAAGAATTGTTATTGGAACAAATCCTAGTGGCACAAATTACTTTCTTATCGCAAGCGGTATAGCAAAGGTTTTGCAGAGTGAAACTCAGATTCCATCAACAGTTCGGCCTTTTTCTGGGTCATCAGTCTATATACCAATGCTCCAACGCGGTGAAATACCTTTAGGAATTAATACACAGCTTGATACATATGTATCTTATTCTGGTTTGGATCCCTATCCCATACAGATGACAAACCTCCGTTTATTAGCGGCATTAATGCCGCTTTTGGATAATTTTCTTGTAAGAGAAAACTCTGGGATTGAAACGGTTTCTGATTTAGAGGGAATGCGGGTCGTTACAGCAATTAGATCTAATGTGGCTTTGGAGCGGTGGCATTTAGCTCTACTTGCAACAGGTGGCGTAAGTCCAGATGGTATAGAAGCACTAACTGTTGCTAGTCTTCCAGATGGAATAAGAATGCTAATAGAGGGAAGAACTGATGCGACAGCTATTGGATTAGATACAGGATTAGCACGTCAGGCTGATGCAACAATTCCTGGCGGAGTACGTTTCGTAAGCATTGGAAGTGATTATTCAAAATTAGTAGATGCCCTACCGGGGTCTAGTGCACATACAGCTGGTACAGAATCAGTTGGTATACACACTTCAACCAAGGTTGGAAGATTTGATACTTACTTGAATACTGGAACTCATATTTCTGACGCAGATGCTTATTTAATTGTTAAGACAATTTATGAAAATTGGGAGATGCTCCAGTCTGATTATGTTCTACTACAGAATATTTCTGTAGATATGTTAGTTCCTTCAAACAATCCTAACCCTTATCATCCAGGTGCTATAAAGTATTGGCGTGAAGTCGGTGTTTGGACAAGTGAACACGAAAAAAATCAAACGCATCTCCTAATGCGTCTTAATTAGTCAATTTTCTAAAGGATATGTCGTGCGTGCTGTTGTAGATTCACTTCAAACTCTTTATTTAGCAGCAATTATTATTTTAGGCGTGTCATGGGTAATTGATGTTCCTCAATATTTTGGTGTGTCATTTATATCTGCTGAGTGGATGGGCCCTTTGCTCTCTTTAGGTATAGCTGCCGCTTTTCTCAAATACCCATATGCAGAAAAAGCAGGTCTTTTTGAAGTATTTTTAGGGATTTTGGCAATTCTGGGTTGGGCTTGGATGTCTTTAAACTACTCAAATTGGATTATAGATATTTTTGGATATACCCCTGATAAATTTTTACCAGGAATCATTGCAATATTGTTGCTTATGGAGGCGTTACGAAAAGCAGCTGGGCTTCCCATTACTATTTTGGTCTGGGTGCTTATTGCGTATGGTTTTTTGGGTTACCTAATGCCGCAGCCATTTCAGGCTGAACAATTCCAGTTGCCGCGTTTAGTTATGTATCTTTACGCTGATACCAATGGTATACCTGGTCAGGTACTTTCTGTAGTTGGAAGACTTGTACTTGCGTTTATTGTTCTTGGAAAACTTATGGAAGTCACAGGCGCAACAAAGTTTTTTACAGATTTAGCGCTAGCTGCAATGGGCCATAAGCGGGGTGGGCCTGCAAAGGTCGCAGTTATAGCTTCAAGTATTTTTGGTTCAATTAATGGAACCTCAGTAGGCAACATTATGTCTACAGGGATAGTAACAATCCCTCTAATGAAAAAGTCAGGTTTTAGAGCTCATTACGCTGCAGCTATTGAAGCAGTCGCATCCAATGGAGGGCAATTTGCACCACCTGTTATGGGTGCAACAGCCTTTCTGATAGCTGAGTTTTTACAGATAAGCTATACAAACGTAGTGATTGCAGCTGCAGTGCCTGCTGCACTTTATTACGTATGCCTTTTCTCCCAAGTGGATGCTATTGCATTAAGGGACAACCTCAGTGGATTGCCAAGAGATGAATTACCCGATGCTGCAAACGTTATGCGAAATGGATGGGTATTTTTGTTGCCACTTGGAGTCCTTTTGTATCTGTTATTTTGGAGAGGGTTTAATCCAGCGGTTGCAGCCCTTTGGGCTGTTGGTGCGTTGTTAGTTCTTTCTGTGATTCGAAATCGGAGATTTTTGAAGCGCGACGAGTGGCGGGCTCTTATAGTGGATGGAGGAGCCAACATGTTGCCACTACTTATGATAGGCGGTGGTGCGGGTGTAGTAATTGGAGTAATGAATTTAACAGGGCTTGGATTTTCTTTGTCTCTGGTTTTGACGCAAATTGGAGAGAATGCGGGCACACTAGTTATGCTAATGCTGACAGGGGTGATCTCGATCATCTTGGGTATGGGTATGCCTACCGCAGCTATTTATGTGGTGCTCTCAGTCATTCTTGCTCCAGCGATAGTTGAAATGGGAGTATCACCAATAGCAGCTCATCTATTCATTTTTTATTTTGGGCTTTTGTCTTTCCTTACGCCACCAGTGGCTATAGCGAGCTTTGTTGCAGCAGGTATAGCTGAGAGTAAGATATGGCCAACTTCTTGGAGTGGTGTGCAGCTTGCTGCGGTCGCATATCTTTTGCCATTCTTATGGTGTTATAACGAAGCGATACTGTTGCAGGGTACAAGTATTGCTAATTCTTTTGCAGTAATAACAACTCTTGTTGCTGTGCTTTTGATTGCAAAAGCTTTACAAATGATAGTGAGTCAGGCCGGTTCAAATTCCGGCAAGGGAGTTTTGTTGTTTGCTGGGGCACTTATTATTGGTAGCAGTACTATATGGATAGGTAGCGAGTCTTTTCTCACAATGGTTTTTGCTGCTATCGGAGTTGGTGTGCTTATTGTTGAGCGCACCTCTAATCGTCTCAGTTTTTGAAATACATACAACCTCACACCAAGAGTTCCCATGTACTGGAAACTCCCAGAGCGAGAGAAAGAAAAGCACATCAAAGTGAAAGTTATTTTCAGCTACTAAAATTTACAGATTAAGTTATGCGATTCGGATACACGTCGTAGTTTATCCCGCCATATGTAACGCGCACCGTTTTAACTTCATAACTCTGTGGGTTGGCATTACGATTACCACGAATTGAAACATCTGCTCCAACAGGGATAGTTTCTTCTGTAAGACCGGCCCGTCTAGTTCTAGCGGGGGGGCCCATCGTGATATCCCAAACCTGTCCACTTCCATCTGCAATTTGCATTGTTGCATGTGGACCAGACATGCTTAGTCCTCGATGTAGTGTACCGGATAGCTGAAATTGATCGTCGTTTTGCCCGCTCCAGCCGTGATGAGCTGAAACTGGCGTTATTGCAAGTGCAAGAAACAGCATAATTGTGTGCATACCAAGAAGAATTCGCTTAAACATAGTTGCCTCCTGAATAGGCTTGGGCGCCTAACCATAAACTAACAATACCATATCTAGTATTGTAACTAATGTCCTAATCAATTTGGTATGACAGCAACAGCTTCTACTTCTAAAACAAACCTCGGGTCAGATGCGACACGAACAATTTCGATCGTTGTGCTGGCTGGTCTGTGATTAGGCCCCCAGTATTGATTCATTACCTCTCGGATTGTATCCCCATTTGAGGCTACATCTTTGACGAACTTTGTAACCTGAATAACATCAGTAATATCCCCACCAGCAGCTTCTACCGTTCTTTTTATTCTCTCCATCACTCTAATTGTTGCAGCTTCAGCACCGAAATCCAGGTGATCAAATTCGGTGGCATCATGAGGGTGACTATGAGGAACAGGAGCTCCGCTTGTTCCTGATAAAAATAGAATCTGACCAGACGTGACTGAGATGGCTGAGGTAAAAGGCATATTAGCTCCACTAGCCGGCTCAGTACCTGGCAGATGTATATACTCATACGCTTGATCATCTGTTCCCATGTAACTTAATGCTTGGTCTACTGTGCTGCAACCACACATAATAAGCGTGGTTCCTATTAAGATAATTGTCCATAACTTAGTATCTGAGACCCATGAAGAATTTTTCATTGCGTTTCCCCTATCGTTAAATTTGTTTTAAAAAAATTTGTGCTTATTTGTAGTGGTAAAACTTCTATAAACTAAAAATTACAGACAAAGTTTATATTATGGGATTTCAGCTAGTTTTTTGAGTAACTTTCCGCGAGCACTGTCACCTGGAACGAAACGCTGAACGCGGAATGAGTCAACTTCACCCGTGTAAATATTACCCACTGAGTCGACTGCTATCATATGTAATCCAAAAAATTGGCCTCCATTTTCCCCAGTGTGGCCTAATTCGCTAACAATTTCTCCATTAGTGCGATTTAAAAACCAAATTTTGTTATTCATGCGATCAGAGATTAATAGGAATTTTTGATCTTGGTCAGGAGAGAAAGCAACACCTCCTGTTGAGCCGCCACCTCCGGTGTTTGGAGCTACAACAAATTCCTGTTGAAACTCCCCTTCCTTGGTTGTGACATGAATCCGGTTAGCATTGCGGTCAGCGGCATAAACTAATCCTTCATTGGAAACATTCCCCGTTAAGTG
>PBDA01000033.1 GCA_002718345.1 Rhodospirillaceae bacterium | reverse complement strand
TGGTAGAAGTCCTGGAGAACCTCCGCCAACATTATTTGATTATCTCCCCGATAATGCGCTGTTATTTGTTGACGAAAGTCATGTAACAACTCCACAGCTGGGAGGCATGTACCGAGGTGACCGTTCGCGAAAGGAAAATCTAGTGCAGCATGGTTTTCGTTTGCCATCTGCATTAGATAATCGTCCACTTAATTTTGAAGAATATGAAAGCCTGGCGCCTCAGACTATTCTTGTATCAGCAACACCAGGTCAATATGAGCGTGAAAAATCTAGTCAATTTGTGGAACAAGTGGTTAGACCAACAGGGCTGCTGGATCCAGAAATAGAAATTCGTCCTGCAAGTAACCAAGTCGATGATGTGCTTTCTGAGATTGGTTTTCGCGTTGCGAAAAATGAGCGAATATTAATTACCACTCTGACAAAAAAAATGGCAGAGGATCTGACAGACTATCTTCGAGAGCATGAGGTAAAGATTCGTTATTTGCATTCAGATATAGAAACTGTAGAACGTACAGAAATTCTTCGTGACTTGCGCTTAGGGGTGTTTGATGTCTTGGTTGGCATAAATTTACTAAGAGAGGGATTAGATATTCCTGAGGTCTCTTTAGTTGCAGTATTTGATGCAGATAAAGAGGGATTTCTTCGATCAGAAAGATCCCTTATACAGACAATTGGACGAGCAGCGAGGAATATCCATGGTAAGGCGATTCTTTATGCTGACCATATTACGAGATCAATGGAACAGGCAATTAATGAAACTAATAGACGTCGAGATAAACAAATTGCTTTTAACCTGAAAAATAATATAAAGCCACAAACAATCACAAAGCCTGTGAAAGAAATCATGGAAGGAGCTCGTGATATTCGCGTAAAAAATAAAGATAAGAAACAGGCTAAATTCAGGAGTGAAATAAATGTAAGTCCAGAAAGAGCTGTAAAAGAAATAAATAAGCTTGAAACTCGAATGCAAAGATTAGCTCGAGATTTAGAGTTTGAGGAGGCAGCAAAGGTTCGAGATGAAATAAATGCTATAAAAAGCGCTAGTTTTGGTTTTTTGCCTAGAAAAGTTAAGCAAGATTAGTGAAAATAGTCGAGCTAGAAGACTCATATTGGATATTGTTACCACCCTTTTAGGCGCGTAGCTCAGTGGTAGAGCACCACCTTGACATGGTGGGGGTCGGTGGTTCGATCCCACTCGCGCCTACCAGATTATTAGTTGGAGCATAGCTATCAATGAATCAGCAGTGAATTCGAACTTACTGAAAATAAAGACGTTTAGTGGACTTAAGCCACTTGTCTGAGAATGATAGCCAGCTTACAATGCTAGTCATACTATGACATTTTAGGTCATGGTTTATACGGCCGTAGGTTTGTGCATAATTGGTGTAAACTGATGATATTGCGCGCTACGGCCGATGTGTTATATAGAGAAGTGATTCACAAAGGAGTCAAATATCGCCCAAGCGAAAAGAGTTAGACGTAACGATGAGATTACCGTCACCGAAGTTCGAGTGATAGGTGCGGAGGGTGATCAGGTTGGAGTTATGGAGACAAATGCGGCACTGCAGCTTGCGGATGATGCCGGCTTAGATCTTGTTAAGGTGGCGCCAAATTCCGAACCTCCCGTTTGTCGCGTAATGGATTACGGTAAATTTGTTTTTGAGCAAAGTAAGAAAGCTCAAGTAGCTCGACGCAAGCAAAAGCAAATACATGTAAAAGAAATTAAATTTCGACCTGGAACTGAGGAAGCTGATTACCAGATTAAATTACGTAATCTAGTACGTTTTTTAACTTCTGGAGATAAGACTAAAGTTACTCTAAGGTTTAGAGGGCGAGAAATGGCTCATAAGGAACTTGGCGCTGAATTATTACAGCGAGTACAAAAGGATTTGGAAGAGTACGGTGTTGTTGAACAGTTTCCGTTAATGGAAGGACGGCAGATGATTATGGTGATTGCTCCAAAGAAATAATCGATATTGTATCGATTATTTTGAATCTCTGTGATGAAGTGGCGCCTACTTATAGCTATATACAAGAGTATTGATGAGGCTGTTAAGCCGGAGACAATGAATGCCTAAACTAAAAAGCAATCGAGGAGCTGCAAAACGCTTTCGACGTACTGCGAAAGGAGGTTACAAGCGTGGCCAATCATTTCGGAGTCATATTTTGACAAAAAAAAGTGCCAAGCGTAAACGTCAACTTGGTATAACTTTGCAGGTAGCTGAGGCTGATGCTAAGGCTGTCCGCAAAATGCTTCCATATAGTTAAGGGTTGGTCTATGGCTAGAGTTAAACGTGGCGTTATTGCTAAGGCAAGACATAAAAAAATACTTCAACAGGCTAAAGGGTATTATGGAGCTCGTAGCCGCACCTACAAGGTTGCTAAACAAGCGGTAATCAAAGCTGGACAATACGCTTATCGTGACCGCAGGCAGCGCAAGAGACAATTTAGAGCCCTGTGGATCACCCGAATAAACGCAGCTGCTAGGTTGAATGGTTTATCTTATTCTCGGCTTGTTGATGGATTGAAACGTGCCGACATTGATGTAGATCGTAAAGTTTTAGCTGATATTGCTGTTCATGACGCCGAGGCTTTCTCTGCTATAGCTGATGTTGCCAAAGAGGCTTTAGCACCCCCTACGAGTCCCAGTTGACCGGGCATATCAATACGAGGTGAGTTCGATGAGTAGCGTTACTCAACTACTCAAGCAGGCACAAGACGAGATAGTCGCAGCTGATAATCAAGCTTCATTAGATAAGGTGCGAGTTAAATATCTTGGTAAAAAGGGCTCGCTCACTTCTTATCTCAAAGAGCTTGGAAGTCTTCCATCTGATAAAAGAGCTGAAGCAGGAAAGGCTATTAATGATGCTAAAAATAGCCTTATGTCAGAGATAAAGCTTCGTCAATCGGAGTTACAGGCTGATAGTATTGCTTCTAAACTATTGCTTGATAAATTAGACGTTTCATTGCCTGGAAGAGGCCAGAAACCAGGAAGGGTTCATCCCATCACCAGAACATTACAGCGTATTACGGATATCTTTACATCGGCTGGTTTTGAGACTCGCATAGGTCCAGAGATAGAAGATGATTATTATAATTTTACCGCATTAAATATCCCTGAAAATCATCCGGCACGAGCCATGCATGATACTTTTTATCTAGAGTCCGGAGAATTGTTGCGTACACATACTTCGCCTGTTCAGATAAGGGCAATGCAAAATGAGGGGGCTCCCATTAGATTGATAGCACCAGGGCGTGTATATCGCTGTGATTCGGACTTAACTCATACGCCTATGTTCACTCAGATAGAGGGCCTAGCTGTAGGCGCTGATATAAGTTTTGCTAATTTAAAAGCTGTTCTGTATGAGTTTGTATCCAATTTTTTTGAACGTGAAATTGAGCTACGCTTTCGACCAGCATATTTCCCTTTTACTGAGCCTTCAGCTGAGGTTGATATAAGGGCTGAGAGTGGTGAGTGGTTAGAAATCTTAGGTTGTGGGATGGTTCATCCAAACGTATTGCGTAATGTTGATATTGATTCAGAAAAATTTAGAGGCTATGCGTTTGGTATGGGCGTAGATAGGCTGGCAATGCTGCGTTATGGGGTAGATGATTTAAGATTATTTTTTGAAAATGATCTGCCTTTTCTTGCACAATTTTCATAGAGATTAGGAAATGCGTGTAAATTTACAATGGCTAAAAGAATGGATTAACTTTGAATTTGATTCAGATGAACTTGCTAATAAATTAACAATAGGTGGACTAGAAGTCGGGTCAATTGAGCAAATTCATTTAGAAGCCAAAGGTATTGTTGTAGCTAAAATTATTGAGACTCAGCCACATCCCGATGCAGACCGTTTGGTTATTTGTCAGGTGTCAACAGGTAAGCATGATCATACAGTCGTATGTGGGGCGCCAAACGCTCGAAAAGGTTTAATGACAGCGTATGCCCCATCTGGCTCTGTATTTCCTGATGGTCGAAAAATAGAAGCTACTAAGATCAGAAATATTCTCTCTGATGGTATGTTGTGTTCATCATATGATCTAAATTTAACTGATGATAATAAGGGTTTGATTGAGTTGGAAAGTGATGCGCCAATCGGATCTTCATTTGATAAGTTTTTAGGTTTAGATGATGTTGTGCTTGATCTCGAGTTAACACCTAACCGTGGTGATTGTTTTAGTATTCTTGGAGTGGCTAGAGAAGTTGCCGCTCTTACTAACAAAAATTTAAATTCTTATGCTTTTAATTCTGTAAAGGCTAAAAGTACTGAGAAGCTTTCTGTCAAGCTTAGTGCAGAGGATTCTTGTCCACGATTTGTTGGAAGGGTTATTAAAGGCGTATCAAATAAATTATTTACACCGTCGTGGATTACTGAGCGTTTAAGAAGGGTTGGTTTGCGGAAAATCAATCCGATAGTAGATATCACCAATTATGTAATGCTAGAGCTTGGTCAGCCCCTTCATAGTTATGACTATGACAATCTATCCGGTTCTATAAATGTACGATACGGAAAAAAATCAGAGACATTAAGCCTTTTAGGAGATAGCGTTATCAAGTTAGATTCTGATGTATTGGTTATAGCCGATGATGCTGGTCCTGTTGGTTTAGCAGGGATTATGGGGGGGAGTAGTACTGCTGTGGAAACATCTACAGTTAATATATTTCTTGAGGCAGCTTTTTTTACACCTTCATCAATTATCGGCCGAGCGCGGAAATATGCGTTGCATACTGATGCCTCACATAGATTTGAGCGTGGTGTTGACCCAGAAGGGCAAATACGAGCAATCGAAAGGGCTACTGAATTGATAATTGATATCGTAGGTGGAGAAGCTGGGCCAACAACCGTGTATGAGAATGCGCAATACCTTCCGGAAGCCCCGTCTGTTGTGTTAAGACGTAGCAAGTTAGAGTCAATACTTGGAATGACAGTTGAGCCAGAGGTTGTTGAATCTATCATGTGTCGCTTGGGAATGAGTTTAGAAAAAAAAGAGGATTCTTGGGTGGTTACTCCACCATCTTTTAGATTTGATATTAATATTGAAGAAGACTTAATAGAAGAAGTTGCTCGAATAATTGGATATGACACTCTCCCAGTAATTTCCGAGAAGTGCACGCAAAAACTAGGAATCAGTACAGAGAAAAAACTTAGTGAATATCATGTAATTAATCGATTAGTTGAACGTGGATATTCAGAAGTTATTTCCTATGGTTTTGTTGAGAAACAATTAGAGAAAAGTATAAACCCTGATAGTGAATTGGTTTCAATTATTAACCCTTTATCAAGCGAACTATCAGTTATGAGAAGTTCTTTATGGCCAGGACTACTTGGAGTGGCAAGACGAAACTTGAGTCGTCAGCAGTCTCGAATTCGGATATTTGAAATGGGTAGTGTTTTTTGCATGAAATCCAATAAAATATCAGAAAAACAATCACTTGCAGGTTTGGCTTTGGGGCCAATTTACTCGGAACATTGGGATTTTGATGACAAAGATGTTGACTATTTTGATATTAAATCTGATGTTGAATCACTTTTTGATTTAACAAATCTTGATTGTGAAATAGAATTTTTAAGTGCAGAACATCCTGCTCTTGCGAAAGGCAAAACGGCTCGTATTTTAAAAGAAAATAAACCTATTGGGTGGATTGGTGAATTGCACCCAAGCTTTCAACAAAACCTTGAATTAAAATCTGCTGTAATAATGTTCTCACTTGATATTACTTCATTATTGCTACATAAAGTTTCCGTATATCAACAGTATTCTAAATATCCATCTGTTAGGCGTGATCTTGCATTAGTATTACATGAAGATATAAAAGGAACTGAAGTTGTCAGTTGCATTAAGAAGGCTGGTGGTGAATTATTAAAGGAGATTAAAATATTCGACCTATACCGCGGAAAAGGAATTGAATCAAGTGAAAAAAGCTTGGCTGTAGGGTTGATTTTGCAACATACATCGCGCACCCTTAACGATACGGATATTGATAAGATCATTGGTGCTGTAACAAGGCGACTTAAGGATGACCTTGGTGCAGCAATAAGAAAATAAGTAATACCCGAGATGGCATTAACAAAAGCTGATATGACAGAATCCTTGTTTACTGAGCTTGGACTCAATAAACGTGAAGCAAGAGAACTTGTTGACACATTCTTTGAGGATATGCGCGCAGGATTATCTTCTGGCAAACAGGTCAAACTTTCCGGGTTTGGGAATTTTGATTTGAGAGATAAGGATGAAAGGCCTGGGCGAAATCCTAAAACAGGTGAAGAAATACCTATTACTGCTAGGCGTGTGGTTACGTTTCGGCCTGGGCAAAAACTAAAAGCAAGAGTAGAGGCGTATGCTGGAACCAGGAAATAACGCAGAGCTACCATCAATACCCGGTAAGCGTTATTTCACTATCGGTGAAGTTAGTACACTCTGTGGTGTGAAGCCTCATGTATTAAGGTATTGGGAACAAGAGTTTCCTATTTTAAAACCGGTTAAAAGGCGTGGGAATCGTCGTTATTACCAACGTCAAGACGTACTGATTATAAGGCAGATTCGAAGTCTCCTTTATGAGGATGGGTTTACCATAGGTGGTGCTCGACAAAAACTAACCGGTGATGAGGCACGTATTGATATAACTCAGAGTCAACAAATCATTCGTCAGGCCAGGAGTGAGTTAGAGGAAATTCTTAAGCTATTAAGAAGATGAAGTTACTTATCTTATAGCTAATATCGAGTTCCGTTTAATTTTCGCTACACTTAGTAATTTCGTCGGGGTGTGGCGCAGCCTGGTAGCGCACTTGCATGGGGCGCAAGAGGTCGCTGGTTCGAATCCAGTCACCCCGACCATCTGGTTTCTATATATCGTTTGTAATCATTAAGAATTTTTTGCTATGAGTCGAACCATAGCGATACTTGATATATTCTGCGGATAAACCCTCGAAGGGGTTAATTGAACTATTTTTAAGAAAAGGGAAATCTAAGCTTGACCAAGAAAAAAGATATTGATCCCAGAAAGTATTCACGGGTTGTAGTCGACGGGCTTGCGCAAGCACCTAGTCGAGCGATGTTGCGTGCTGTTGGATTTAAAGAAGAGGATTTTGCTAAACCACAGATTGGAGTTGCTTCAACTTGGAGTATGGTTACTCCGTGCAATATGCATATTAATGAACTAGCGGATCTTGCGGCAAAGGGGGCGGATGCTTCAGGCGGTAAGAGTGTAGTTTTTAATACCATAACCGTATCTGATGGAATATCTATGGGCACCGCAGGCATGCGGTATTCTTTAATTTCTAGAGAGGTCATCGCAGACTCAATAGAGGCTGTTGTTGCTGCTGAAGGATTTGATGGGTTAGTAGCTATCGGAGGATGCGATAAAAATATGCCAGGATGTGTCATGGCAATGGCGCGCTTAAACCGTCCATCTATATTTGTATATGGAGGTACTATTCAGCCAGGCCCAAATAACCGAGATGTTGTATCTGTTTTTGAGGCAGTAGGTGGCATTACAGCTGGACGAATCAGTTCTGAGGAGCTGTATGAAGTTGAATCAACAGCGATACCAGGACCGGGTTCTTGTGCTGGGATGTACACTGCTAATAGTATGGCCTCAGCTATTGAGGCTATGGGCTTGAGTTTGGCTAATAGTTCAGCGCAAGAAGCCGTATCTGGGGAGAAAAAAACTGACTGTGAGCTTGCTGGGAGTGCAGTTGTAAATCTTGTTCAAAAAGGAATTAAACCTTCAGATATATTAACTCGAGAATCATTTGAAAATGCAATAACAGTTGTAATTGCCCTTGGTGGGTCAACAAATGCAGTTTTGCATTTATTAGCCATGGCGCATGACGCACAAATTGATTTAACTCTTGATGACTTTACACGAATAGGTAAGAAAGTTCCGGTTTTAGCAGATTTACGTCCTAGTGGGCAATACATGATGTCTGAGCTTATTCGTATAGGCGGCATTCAGCCTTTGATGAAAACATTATTAGATGCTGGTTTGATGCATGGGGATTGTCTAACGGTGACTGGAGAAACCTTGGCCTCTAATTTGAGTTTGGTTGAGCCTTATCCAGATGGACAAAACATCGTGCGTGAATTAGATAACCCAATTAAACCGGATAGTCACTTAGCAATTCTTTATGGAGATTTAGCTCCTGAAGGAGCGGTAGCAAAAATCTCAGGCAAAGAAGGTTCGCTCTTTACAGGCAGTGCTCGTGTATATCATTCTGAGGAGAAGGCCTTGGAGTCAATATTAGATGGTACTGTCATTGCTGGTGATATTGTTGTTATTCGTTACGAAGGTCCTAAGGGCGGACCTGGTATGCGTGAAATGCTGAGTCCAACTGGGGCAATAATTGGTCGAGGATTAGGAGATAAGGTAGCTCTAATAACGGACGGGAGATTTTCCGGTGGAAGTCATGGCTTTGTAGTTGGACATGTATCACCTGAGGCTGCAAATGGAGGTCCAATCGCTATTGTTAGGGACGGTGATAAAATTACTATTGATGCAAATAAGAAAACTATTGATATAGAAATATCATCAAACGAACTTACGCAACGTATGAATAATTGGACTCCAGAGCCACCATTAGTTACAAGAGGTTTGCTGTCTAAATATGCCCGTTTGGTAAGCTCTGCTTCGAAGGGTGCTGTCACTGATATAGAATAGCTATTAATTAGGTTTTTTACGCTTGACCTGAGGCGTCTAGAGCTATAAGTTGCGCCACGATGTCATGTTTTTATAGAGCTATGTTGACAACTAAAATGATTTTTCGCTTTAAATGTACTTCGGATGGGTATTTCGTGCTATAGATTTCACAAGCAGAGATATAGTTATGAATGGAACCCGCTGAATTCTTTCTAGCGGGTTTTCTTTTTTTGGAGTAAGGACCGATATAATGCTGGAAGCAAATCAAAATTTTGATAGCTTTAGTACTGTTAATCCAGATTCGCCTTTTGTGGTTATGAAATTTGGCGGCAGGAGTGTAGCTTCGTCTGATAATTGGGAGGCTATCTATGAGGTGTTAGTTGAGCGAATTGATAATGGCTTAACGCCAGTTGTAGTCCATTCTGCGCTTGCAGGTGTATCCAATTGCCTCGAGCAATTAATTGAAACATCTTCACAAGAAAAATCAAAGAAAATCTTATCTGATATAGAAAGCCTGCATTACCGACTTGGACAAGAGCTCGGTGTTGTCCCTGATGATATTGAAGGTCATCTCCAAGCTTTGCATGAGCTTGTTGATGGTGTTCGATTAGTTGGTGAAGCGACACCTCGTGTTTATGCCAGAATCATGGCAACTGGAGAATTATTGTCTACATGTTTAGGAGCTAGTTACTTAGCCAGTAAAGGTCTAAACGCACACTGGAAAGACGCTCGAACTATACTTACAAGTACAAAACCTGATAATGAGCAGGATCGTTCTAGGTTTTTATCCGCTTCCTGTGATTACAGCTCTAATGCCAAGCTCCAGCACGAGTTAAAACAAATCGATGGATTTATTATTACTCAAGGATTTATTGCATCTAATGATGATGGGGAAACTGTTTTGCTTGGGAGAGGCGGCTCTGATACATCTGCAGCTTACTTAGCGGCTCAACTCGAAGCGCGTCGATTAGAAATTTGGACGGATGTTCCTGGCTTTTTTAGTGCCGATCCAAAGGCTATACCAACAGCTCGGTTGTTACGCGAGTTGGATTACAGCGAAGCCCAGGAAATTGCTTCGGCTGGTGGTGGAATTCTTCATCCTCGAAGTATATCGCCTGTACGTCAATCCGGAATTCCACTTTTTCTTAGGTGTACTGGTTTTCCTGAATGGGGAGGAACAGCTGTTCATGGCGAAAATTCTGAGGGTAATGCTCAGGTAAAAGCGATTTCACAGAGATCAGGGTTAACGCTGATATCAATGGAGTCTATGGATATGTGGCATCAAGTAGGATTTCTCGCAAATGTATTTGACTGTTTTCGAAATTTTGGTATTTCTGTAGATCTTATCTCTACATCAGAAAGCAATATAACTGTTTCTATAGATGAAAATACTGGGATAGTAGAATCAGATATTTTAGACGAAGTTGTTGGCAGTCTTGAAGAATTATGCAAAGTGAGTGTTATACGAGACTGCTCAGCAATCACTTTAGTTGGACAGCGTATAAGAACAATACTTCACGAGCTGACACCAGTTTTTGAGACTTTTGAAGAACATAAAGTACACCTTCTTACACAGGCTGCAAATGACCTCAATCTTACATTTGTAGTTGGAGCTGAGCATGGTTATAGCTTATTGCAGAAACTGCATGGCCATTTGGTAAAAAACTTTCAAGAGGGTGTTGTTTTTGGCCCTACTTGGCAGCAAATATGTGGTATTACTGATGAAAGTCTTGAAAGTGCAAGTCCTTGGTGGAGTCACAAAAGAAAAGAACTTCTAAGTATAGGTAATCAATATAATTCAGTATATGTATATCACGCAGATAGTGTGAGAAGCTCAATCACATCATTGCAAAATCTTGATTCAATCGACTCAGTTTTTTATGCAATGAAAGCTAATTCAAATGTTGAAATCCTTCAAATTGTTTCAGAGTCTAATGCTAATTTTGAGTGTGTTTCCCCAGGAGAAATAGAACGTGTTCTTAAGGTTGCTCCTGATTTAGATAGAAAACGTATTCTATTTACACCTAATTTTTCACCAAAATCTGAATATATAT
This sequence comes from Rhodospirillaceae bacterium, assembly GCA_002718345.1. Lineage (GTDB taxonomy): Bacteria > Pseudomonadota > Gammaproteobacteria > Steroidobacterales > Rariloculaceae > UBA6522. The sequence goes on along the minus strand of PBDA01000033.1, from coordinate 17,224 downwards.
GGGCTTTTGAACGAGGAGTATGGGTTACATTAGATAACTTGTATCCAATCCGTGAATGGCCAGAAGTTTTTGCTAATCAGGATATTTTTATTCGAATTGACACAGGGCAGGGGAGAGGGCATCACGAGCATGTTCGTACTGCAGGTAGTCACTCAAAATTTGGTATTCCCTTGTTTGAATTAGATGAGCTAAAAACCTTAGTTTCAGAAACGAATGTAAATGTTGTTGGTTTGCATGCTCATACTGGTAGCGGGATTTTAACTCCAAATAATTGGGAGGAAATTTTTGCGCAACTTATATCCGTAAAAGAATCATTTTTAAATGTTCGTTTTATCAATATTGGAGGTGGTTTTGGTATACCAGAAAAACCTAACCAACATCCTTTAAATTTAGAGGATTTAGATAGAGCTTTATTAAAAGTTAAAAATGGTATTAATGTAAAACTATGGATAGAGCCAGGACGTTTTATAGTTGGTGGGGCTGGTGTTCTTCTTACTCGCGTTAACCAAATAAAAGGTAAGGGTGAAATGCGTTATCTTGGTGTTGATACTGGTATGAATAGCTTAATACGCCCAGCTTTGTATGGCGCTTACCATGAAATTATTAATTTAACTCGTTATGAAGATTCAGCTGACAATATGTATACAGTTGTTGGGCCAATTTGCGAAACTGGAGATCGTCTAGGTTCAGATCGAATGTTACCAGAGACTCAGGAAGGAGATATGTTGTTAATAGCAAATGCTGGGGCTTATGGTTATGTAATGAGTTCTCATTACAATCTTAGGGGCCCGGCTTCAGAGATTGTAGTCTGAGTAAATAGTTCAGCAATTGTAATTAGTTAATTGTTTTTATGTCGTCTTTCGAGTTCATTAACGACGTTTTCTAGGCTAAGCCCCTTGAGTTGAAGTAGTACTATAAGATGGTATAAGAGGTCTGCTGTTTCTTCCTTCAATCGTGCTGGTGATTCTGCCACTGCTGATAGGGCTACTTCGGTAGCCTCTTCACCAACCTTTTTAGCTACTTTGATATCACCTTGTGCGGCAAGAGAAGCTGTATAACTTCCTTCCTTTGATGATTGAATTCTTTCTGCAATTAATGTTTGCAGTGTTCCAAGAAAGTCGAATGTACTCATAAATAATGTCCTCTATGACGCTGGTGGTCGGATCGGAATGCCCATTTTGAGCAAATATTGCTTTAGTTCTGGTATACCTATCTGCGATGTATGGAAAACAGTAGCCGCTAGGGCACCATCAACGCGGGCGTATGAAAAAACTTCATTGAAATGATCCATTGATCCAGCCCCACCAGAAGCAATTAGCGGGACTTGGCATATTTTTCTTATATCGTTCAACTGACTAAGATCATAGCCATTTTTGACTCCATCTTGATTCATGCAGTTTAGAACAATTTCACCTGCACCACGTTCTTGAACTTCCTTAACCCAAGACTTAGTGTTTCTTTTACTAGATCGGCTTAAATTTGGGTTACCTGTATATTGGTAAACAATATAGTTATTTTGTTCTGAAGTACTATCAATGCCAACAACAACGCACTGTGTACCAAATCTTTTTGCTAATTCATTTATTAATCCAGGGCGTTCTAGAGCCGGTGTATTAACAGATATTTTATCTGCACCTAAATTAAGTATTATTTCTGCATCAGAAAGATTTCTAATGCCACCAGCAACACAGAATGGAATATCTAAAACAGATGCGACTTTATTTACCCAGCTGCGATCCACAGTTCGTCCATCAGGACTAGCTGTAATGTCATAAAAAACTAACTCATCAGCACCTTCATCTCGATAACGTGAAGCAAGCTCAATGATATCTCCCATCACACGATGGTTTCTAAATTGAACGCCTTTAACAACAACGCCATCTCGTACGTCTAAGCATGGAATTATGCGTTTGGTAAAAATTCTTTAATCTCCTCATGTGAAATACATTGTTCTAATAAAGCCTTTCCAGATATGGCATATGAAACACCAGTTTCAACTAGTTTTGACAGATCATTTGCATTGCGAACACCTCCTGAAGCCTGAAAAGAGATTTTAGGATAGCGTTTTGTGCATTCCTTGTAGAGTAGGGTATTAGGCCCTAGCATTGCCCCATCACGGTCGACATCAGTACATAGCACATGTTTTATTTTTTCATGTTCGAATAAGTCCAGTAGCGACCAAAGGCTTTTGTTAGAGACCCTTGTCCATCCATGCGTTGCAACATATGGAACGTTATCATTGCCAATCTTAACGTCTAAGGCTATACAGATATTGTCTGATCCAAATTCATTCAATATTTTCTCTATAAGCGTAGAATTTTCTATAGCTAGACTGCCAATAACTACTCGATCGACGTAAGTCAGTGCTTCTCTGATATGGTTTTCTGATCGAATTCCACCACCTAATTGAACCCGAAGATCGGTGATCTTTGAGATTGATTTAATTACATTTAAATTTTTGGGGGATCCACTTTTAGCTCCGTCTAAGTCAACTACATGAAGTAACTGTGCGCCCAGGTTGGCATAATTAGTAGCAAGATTAACTGGATCAACTTCATAAAGTGTTTCTTTATCAAAATCACCTCTTAGTAAACGGACACATTTGCTGTTTCTAATATCTATTGCAGGTAGTAGGTACATAGTCTTAGTTTTTAACTATTTAAAAAGTTTTTTAGTATTAAAGAGCCAATATGAGAGGAACGTTCTGGGTGGAACTGTGTAGCCAAAAAATTCTTGTATTGAATAACAGCTGAAAATGGAAACCCATAGACTGCGCTAGCACATGTATATTCATCTACTGGGAGGGCATAGCTATGAATAAAATAGGCGTAATCACCATCTTTGACCCCTTCTAGTAGAGGAATGTCTTTAAGACCTGTTAGTGAATTCCATCCCATTTGAGGTACAGGCAAATCTGGGTTTTCTAAAAATCTGGCTGCTCTTCCAGGAATAATGCCTAAACAGGAAGCATTGTTTTCATCAGAATGGGTAAATAAAAGCTGGAGACCTAGGCAGATTCCCAATACTGGTTGAGTTAGAGAACGAATAGTATCAACTAATCCAGCCTTACTAAGTCGACCCATTGCATCACTCGCTGAACCTACTCCAGGAAGAATGACATGATTTGCATTTTTTATTTTTTGGGGATTTTCAGTAATACACGCATTTACCCCTAACCGGCCAAGTGCAAATTTTAACGAAGAAAGGTTCGCGCCACCGGTTGCTATGATGACAGTTGCATTATTCATAAAATGCCTTTAGTCGATGGTATTTTGTTGCCATCCTTTATGAATGCTTGTTTTAAGCTTCTAGCTAGGCCTTTGAAGCAGCATTCCACCATATGATGGGTGTTCTCTCCATTTACTTCTATATGAATTCCGGCGCCAAGCGTTTCTGCAAATGAACCAAAAAAATGCGGAATCATTTCAGTCGGCAATCCACCTATTTCCTTTCGAGGAAATGCACCTCGAAATACAGAAAATGGGCGACCCCCTAAATCAATAGCAACCATAGCTTGTGATTCATCCATTGGCAGCACAAAGCCATACCGTTGAATACCTCGCTTATCACCAAGGGCTTCTTTTATACATTGCCCAAGTGTTAAGGCTACATCCTCAACTGTATGGTGTTCATCGACATCTAAGTCACCATCACAGTTCACTGATAAACTAAAATCACCGTGTTTAGCTAACTGCTCTAGCATATGATCAAAAAAACCAATGCCCGTATTAATGTCACTATTCTCAGAACGGTCCAGGTCAACCTCAATTACAATGTTAGTTTCTAGCGTTTCTCGAACAATTTTTGCACGACGAGGATCAATTAAGAGCTCATGAATAATGTTATCCCATGTTTCTCTTGGAGAACCGTCTCGACTTACCAAAAACCCTTTAAGTCCAATATTATTTGCTAATTCAAGATCCGAAGCTCTATCTCCAATAACTGCTGATCGGATTCGATCAATTTGGTTATTAGCTAGGAAATCTTTCAATAAACCTGCGCGTGGTTTTCGGCATTCGCACTTGTCTGAATCCAAGTGAGGACAAAAAAATTGATCGGCAAAGGTAATGCCTTGAGAAGAGAAAATTCTTTCAATAAATGAATGTGTCTTATCAAAATCAGATTTTGGAAATGCATCTGTCCCTAGACCATCCTGATTGCTAACAATAATAAACTTATAACCCGCTTTCTTAGCTTGTAAAAGCGCAGAAATTACTCCAGGCATTAAGCGTACTTTCTCCAGGGAATCCACTTGATAGTCAGAAGGCTCTTCAACAAGAGTTCCATCTCTATCTAAGAATAGAATTTTATTCATCATATGACTTCTCTCTTTGAGAGCTCTGCGTAAAGACCATTAAGAAAAATATCATTATTTTCTGGAGTGTTAACACTAATTCTTGCGCAGTTTTTTAACATTGGTTGATTTTCAAATGATCTAATCAACACACCAGTTTTTTTTGCCGCCGATATAAGCTTATTAAGTTTGTTTGTTTTAATTAAAAAAAAGTTTGAATCGCTTGGCCAAACTTTATCTATAGTAGGTATTTTTGCAATTTCGGACCGAAGGATTTCTCTTTGTTTTATGATTGTATTATTTCTTTTCTCTGAGACTTTAAGAGAGTCTTTCTGAAAAGCTTTTAGAACTAACTCTATTGAAGGGGTTGGAAAAGTATAAGGTGGCAGCACCTTTTCTAAGAACTTAATTATTTTTGGAGCTGCTATAACCGCCCCACATCTTACACCTGCTAAGGACACAAATTTAGAGAGTGTTCGTAAACATACAACATATTCATTGTTTTTTTGTATGGCTCGATAATTATCTTGGCTAGAGAACTCGCTGTATGCTTCATCAATTATTACTAATGATCGGCCTCTGGCAGCATTGCAAATTTTTTTGATGTCTTCGCGTTGCATAGAACCGCCAGTTGGATTATTAGGTGTGCACAGGAATACCATTTTCGCGCCAGAGTTAATCAGACCAATTATCGCATCACTATCTAATTGGAAGTCTTGATCTAGATTTTTGTTTCTGAGCAAAGGTACTTCATGAATATTAACGTTTTGAATGTTGGCATATAGTCGATACATATCAAAAGTTGGAGAACAAATTACTATGCTATCTTTGCTTGCTGTGCAAAAACCTCTAATTAGAATGTCAATTGCTTCACTGCTGCCACGAGTCATTAAAATCTCTTTTTCTTCAATGTAGTAGTGTTCAGCAAGACATTTTTGAAGTGTCAAAGGACGTGGAGGCGGATAAATGTTTAAGCCTCGTTCCGAGTTGTCACCAATGTTTTGATAAGGCGATTCATTTGCATTCATACGTATGAACCCAGACTCATATTCACCGGGTGTGTATGGAGTAATTTCACGTAGCTCAGGACGAGCTAGGTCTAAGATATTAGCGCTCATCATTACTTCCTTCGTTAGAAGTGTTGATGCTCTCAAGTCTTAAACGAACCGCTTGATAATGAGCATCAAGGCCCTCGAGAGTTGCTAGTCGTTCTGCAATAGGCCCAATTTTTTGGAAACCCTTGCGTGTTAATGTTTGGACTGTCATTGATCGTAAAAAATTTGTAACACTTAGGCTAGAGTAGGAGCGGGCATAACCATATGTTGGTAGTACGTGGTTTGTGCCGCTGCAGTAATCACCGATTGACTCTGGAGCCCATCGGCCAAGAAATACTGAGCCAGCAGCTTGAATATTATTTAAAACTTCTCTTGGGTTTTGTGTCTGTAATATTAGGTGTTCTGGTGCATACATATTTGCAACAGTTATGGCTGTATCTATATCTCTTACAAGCAATGCCCATGAGTTTTTAAGTGATTCTTTAATAATCTTGTATCTGCTTAATTTTTCACACTGCAATTTTATTTGTTTTAGTGTTGAAGAAAGAACATCTTCACAAGTACTTACCAGCACTGCCTGTGAGTCAGGTCCATGTTCAGCTTGTGATAGAAGGTCAGCAGCTATAAATATTGGATTTGCTGTGTCATCAGCAATTACCATAATCTCTGATGGACCAGCTGGCATATCTCTTGTTGCCCCATCTGGGTCACGTGAAACTGCTTCTTTAGCTTCTGTCACCCAAGCATTTCCAGGGCCGAATAATTTTGTGACTTTTGGAACGGACTCAGTTCCATATGCCATTGCCGCAATTGCTTGTGCGCCACCAATTTTGTATATATTTGATATCTTGCAAACATTTGCGGCATAAAGAACTGCAGCATTAATTGTTCCATCAGCCTGTGGTGGACTGCACATTATTGTTTGAGGACATCCCGCTAACATTGCTGGAATTCCAAGCATTAGAGCGGTTGAAGGTAGGGGGGCGTTGCCAGCTGGCACATATAAGCCAACAGACGATATAGGACGTATAACGCGCTCACAATATACTCCTGGTGTAGTTTCAACTTCTATTGCTTCTGGTATCTGTGCTTTGTGAAATAAAGAAATATTTTTTGCTGCTTTTTGTATTGCCTTTTTGTCGTCATCATTAAGTTGTAATTCAGCAGTCTGAATTTCTTCTTGAGAAACTTTAATATCGGGTATTGAAACTCCATCTAGGTTTTTTGTTAACGATAATAGTGCATTGTCTCCTTGAGACTTAACCTGCTGAATTATTTCTAAGACACTTGATTGCAAGGCATCCATATTGCTCAATGCAGGGCGAGAGACTAGTGATGATTTTTCATCTGAACTCAACAATTCCCATTCATAGTATTTGATAGTGTTCATGCCAACATTTTTTCCACTGGGAGTACAAGCATAGAGCTGGCTCCAGCTTCTTTTAATTCTTCAAGAGTTTCCCAAAAAACATTCTCACGACATACCGCATGTACGGCAACTTTATCCTTAAACCCCTCTAAAGGAATTATTGTTGGTGCCTCGCTTCCTGGCAACAGGCGTCGTATTTCTTGCAATGCCTCACGAGGCGCATGAAGCATTATGTATTTGCTTTCTTTTACTTGAAGTACTCCCCTTATCCTTTGTAATAGTAGTTTTATCCAATCTTTCTTTGTTTTAGATAAAGCTTCAGGCGATTGGATTAGGGTAGCAGTACTTTCTAAAATAGTATCAGCTTCAAATAATCCGTGAGCCTTCATTGTGGCTCCACTTGATACAAGATCACATATTAAATCTGCTTTACCCAAACTCGGAGCTATTTCTACTGCACCAGAAAATTCAACTACTGTGGCATTAACATTTTGCTTTTTAAGATAATCTTCAACAATAAGAGGATAGGTTGTTGCTATTTTTTTTCCTTTTAATGTTTTTGCTCCTATATATTCAACATTTTCCGGAATGCCAAATGAAAGCCTGCAATGCCCATAATTTAATCTTTCAAGTACATTGAATAACCTCTTCGTACCTTTCTTAATGAGTTCTAATCTTAATTCTTCTATTATGTTGCCGCCTACAATTCCAAGATCACAGATATTTTCCTGTACCAAACCAGGTATATCGTCATCTCGTACTAATAGGATATCCACAGGCATATTTTCTCCATAACAAATTAGTTGATCTCTGCCTCGCGAGTAGGTAAGTCCGCAACGTGTTAATAATTCAATTGAATGTTCTGTTAATCGCCCAGACTTTTGAATTGCAATTTTTATACGAACTTCATCTGTTTTAATCATCTTTATTACTCCTGGAATTAGCGGCATATGGCGCTGACGACCATTTTTTTAGCGCATTTTTATAACCACCACTACCATCCGTAAGGAATCGAGCTACCCTACCTATAGTTGTCACAGATACACCTGTCATTTCATGTATTCGTCTATATGGCAAACCATTGGCTATATGAGGTACTACGGCCCATCTGTCTATCAATGCTTCTAGCTCTGCTGGTGTGCAAAGGTCTGAGAAAAAACATCGACATTCATTCTCATTTTCAAGTGTCAATATTGTTTGATATAGAGATTCTTCTGCTTCTTTGAAAACAGGCCTCATATTTTGTCTATTATCTTTCATGATATAATGTACTAATGTATTAGTACGTTAATACATTAGCAAATATGTTTATATTTGTCAAAAATATTAGTGCAGTTAAGTTATATAAAAATCAGTCAGTTAAAATTGAATGATAAGTTCATTTATAGCTGTATATTTTCTAAAACAGCATCACCAAATTCAATGGTACTGGCAGGTTTTTGACCATCGCTAACTAAATCAGCTGTAAGTACCCCATTACTCAGAACATTGTTAACTGCTAATTGAAGAGCATTTGCAGCGTCTGCCTGTTTAAATGAATGGCGAAGCATCATTTCTATACTAAGTATAGCTCCAACAGGATTAGCTATGTTTTGTCCCGCAATATCAGGCGCAGACCCGTGTATGGGCTCAAAAAGCCCAGGCTTATTTTGGCCAAGTGATGCGGAAGGTAATAAACCAAGGGATCCAGCAAGCATTGACGCTTCGTCGCTTAATATATCGCCAAACATGTTTTCAGTTAGGAGAACATCAAAGGTTTCTGGTTGGCTAATTAGATACATGGCCGCCGCATCTACGTATATATGCTCTAGGGTGACACTTGGAAATTCATCATTAATTACCCTTGAAACAGTATCCCTCCATAAACGTGAAGTATCTAGAACATTTGCTTTATCAACTGAGGTGATTTTCCTAGTCCGTTTTGTTGCTAATTTACCTGCAAGCCGGGCCACACGTTCAATCTCAGGAACTGTATATTTACATGTATCAAAAGCCTCATGGGCTGTTCTGTTGCGTTTTCCGAAATATAGTCCGCCTGTTAATTCGCGAATGACCAAAATATTAAGATTTGATAGATGCCCCTTTTTGAATGGTGTGAGATCAGCAAGACCGGATTGTGTAGATACGGGGCGTAAATTGGCAAAAAGTTCTAGTGATTTGCGGAGATCCAGAAGGCCCTGTTCTGGGCGAAGATGAACCTCAATATCCTTCCATTTTGGCCCGCCCACCGCACCTAAAAATATGGCATCAGATTCTTTGCATGCTTGTAATGTTTTTGCTGGGAGCGGCACATTAAATTCATCGATAGCTGCACCACCAATGAGATGTTCATTGCAGCATATGTCTAGACCAATTTTCTTAGAAATTGTCTGCAGAATACGAAGTGCTTCTGCAGTTACTTCCGGGCCTATACCATCTCCGGGTAGTGTAGTAACCGTTACCGTCAAAGCATACGATCCTCATATGAAGAAATAGCAGAATCGTTATCCATTAAAAAACCAAGCTGATCAATCCCATTTAGCAGGCAATAACGTGAAAAATTTTCTAAAGGAAATTCTTCTTTCCTTCCATCAGGAAGTACCAAGTATTTATGTTCAATGTCCAAACTTATTTCCGCTCCCGGATTAGCAAGTAGCCATTGATGAGTTTGTTCAGTGATTACTACTGGTATAAAACCATTTTTAAGTGAGTTATTTCTAAAAATATCGGCGATTTCAGTGCTTATAACCGCCCTGAACCCTTGGTCTAGTAGAGCCCATGGTGCGTGCTCCCGAGATGAACCACAACCAAAGTTTCTGCCTGCGACAAGAATTTCTGCTTCTTTTGATTCAGGTTTATTTAAGACAAAGTCCTCAATTTCAGAACCATCTTCGTTATAACGCCAATCAGTAAATAAGTTTTTTCCAAGGCCAGCTCTAACTGTAGTTCTTAAAAAGCGAGCTGGAATAATTTGATCTGTATCAATGTCATCTAGAGGAAGTACAACAGTTCGTGATGTTATTGTTTTAATAGCTTCCATTTTTCACCCAATGAATGTTCTAGGGTCAGTAACGACACCATTTATTGCTGAGGCGGCAGCAGTCAGAGGGCTTGCAAGGACGGTTCGTGCTCCTTTGCCCTGACGACCTTCAAAGTTTCTATTACTTGTGCTCACTGCTAATTTTCCTTCGGGAACAAAATCACCATTCATGGCTAGACACATAGAGCAACCAGCTTCACGCCACTCAGCGCCTGCTGCTTTAAATATTTCTGGCAATCCTTCGTCTTCAGCTTGTTGTTTAATTTGTGCAGAGCCTGGAACGATAAGCGTCCTTACTCCTTTTGCAACCTGTCTGCCGTTCAAGATTTGTGCGGCAGCTCTTAAATCACTGATTCTAGAATTTGTGCAACTTCCTATAAAAACTACATCAACAGGAGTTCCGGATAATGGTTTTCCAGACTCTAACTTCATGTAATCAAGTGCTTTTTTAAATCCTTGGTCTGATTTAGTAGAGGAGGGGATATTTCCATCAACAGAAATTACCATACCAGGGTTTGTTCCAAAGGTTGCCATAGGTTGTAACTTTGAAATATCAATGGTTATGGTCTTGTCGAAGTGCGCATCATCATCGCTAGGCAATTTTTTCCAATCTTCTATTGCCTTATCCCAGTCTTGATCCTTGGGTGATTGTGGGCGTCCATTTAGGTACTCATATGTAATATCATCGGGAGCAAACATTCCTGTTCGAGCGCCACCTTCTATTGCCATGTTGCATATGGTCATACGCTCTTCAATTGATAGTTGTTTGGCTACAGGACCACGATATTCGATCGCATACCCTGTGCCACCATCAATTCCAATTTCACCAATTATCCCCAAGATTATATCTTTGGCTGTTACTCCGGGCTGAAGCGATCCGTCTAAATTTATTGCAAATGTTTTTGGCTTTCGTTGAAGCAAGCATTGTGTTGCAAGAACATGATAGACCTCTGTTGTCCCAATTCCGAAAGCTAGAGCGCCTAGAGCCCCATGAGTGCTTGTATGAGAGTCGCCACACACAATAGTTTTTCCAGGCTGGGTAGCCCCAAGCTCTGGCGCAATTACATGAACAATCCCTCTCTCAGGATTTCCTAGTCCTCGCAGTTCTAAGCCAAACTCTTCGCAATTTTTCTCCATTTGTACTATTTGATTGAAAGCTTCTGGCTCACTGACTATTTTGAGTTCTTTTAAGGAGGAAACTGGTACCGTTGGAGTGGAATGATCCATTGTAGCCAGAGTTAGATCTGGGCGACGTACTTTCAGTTGGTTAGCACGTAGTAAATCAAACGCTTGAGGGCTTGTAACTTCGTGCACCAGATGTAAATCAATATACAAGATTGCAGGCGTATCTTCGCTTTCAGGAAGAACAGTATGTGTTTCCCATATTTTGTCAAAAAGAGATTTGCCTGACATGTTTTCTCCTGTCACTTTGTTATAGGTTCTAGCCAGCCCCAATTGTCAATCGTGGAACCATCAAATAAACCAAAAAATTGGTTTTGCAGTGATTCCGTTATTGGTCCGCGTGTACCACTTCCTACAATTATTCGGTCTACTGAACGTACTGGCGTAATCTCAGCAGCAGTACCTGTAAGAAACACCTCGTCTGCAATATAGAGCATTTCTCTTGGGATATTCTGTTCAACTAGTTTCAGACCAAGAGCTTCTGAAAACTGAATTACCATATCTCTGGTTAGGCCTCCTAAGATTGAGGCTGCTGCAGGCGGTGTATATAAAATCCCATCTCTGACTAAAAAAAGATTTTCACCTGCGCCTTCGCTAACGTACCCGTCACTGTTCAGGGCAATTCCTTCAGTAAAGCCTAGCCTTCTAGCCTCTAGAGTAACAAGAATACTAGATAAATAATTTCCACCAGCCTTCGCCATAGTAGGAAGCGTATTTGGCGCGACACGTTGCCATGATGACATGCACACATCCACGCCATTTTCTAAGCCTCCTTCGCCAAGATAGGAACCCCATTCCCAAGCCGCTATTGAGACTTCTGCTGGCGCATCCGGATTTCCAGCCACACCCATTTCACCATAACCCCGATAGGCAACTGGTCTGATATATGCGCCATCCAGTAGATCATTTTCTAGTACTACGCTTTTGCATGCATCGATAAGCTCTTCGGCACTATAAGGAATAGTTAAGTAGTAAATTTTAGCTGAATCAAACATGCGGCTTATGTGGTCCGTCAATCTTAGTCCCACAGGGCCATCGGGGCCTTTATAGACCCTGATGCCTTCAAATACAGAAGACCCATAGTGGAGGGCATGAGTTAAGACGTGCACGGTAGCATCTCCCCAAGGTACGAGCTTACCGTCTTGCCAGATGTATTTACTTGCCTTAAGGGGCACTATGTTATTCCTTGCTTTTGGTATCAGTTATGTAAATTTGTATGAGTTATTCTGGATTGTTAACAGTCTTGCTAGAGTTCTGTCTTCTTTCAATCCTATTAATAACCTCTAAGTAAGCAATTGCAGCAGACTCTACTATATCAGTGCTAACCGCATGCCCTCGAAAACTTTGGCCATTATATTCAACGGTCACTGTAACCTCACCTTGCGCATCATCACCTACAGTGACTCCACGAACTTCAAAGTTCTTAAGTTCCAGTTCTATTTGAGTAATTGCCTCGATAGCCTGAAAAGTTGCGGCTACTGGACCATCACCTTTGGCCATTTCAGTGTTCTTGAAACCATCTGCATGGATAAGTGTCAGTTCAGCTTCCGCTGCTTTTCCGGTTCCAGCTTTTATTTGTAAGTTTTCAATTAGCCATGGCCCAGCCTTGCCAACATCAACATTCATAATGACCGCTTCAATATCTGCGTCATACATGTCTTTTTTGCGATCTGCTAGGTGTTTAAATTCTTCAAAGCATCTATTAAGCTCTGAATCATTGAGTGTAAACCCAAGTTGTTCAACTCTTTCTCGAAATGCGTGCCTGCCGCTGTGTTTTCCCAAAACCAAATTAGACCGGGAAAGCCCAACATCCTCAGGTCTCATGATTTCATAAGTCGCTCTATTTTGAAGCATCCCATGTTGATGAATGCCGGCTTCATGGGCAAAAGCATTATCTCCTACGATTGCCTTGTTTCTTGGAGTATGCATACCGGTAACATTAGCGACGATTCGACTTGTAGGATATAAGCGTCTGGTATCAACATTAGTATAAAGACCGAAAGCTTCTTCGCGCGTCTTGATCGCCATAACAACTTCTTCTAAAGAGCAATTTCCAGCTCTTTCTCCAATGCCGTTGATAGTGCATTCTACCTGCCTAGCTCCAGACTGTACGGCAGCTAAACTATTTGCAACGGCTAGACCAAGATCGTCATGGCAGTGTGCGCTTAATCTTATTTTCTCGATTCCATATACATTGGCTACTAGATACTTAAAAACATTTGAAAATTCCCCTGGTACTGCATAGCCAACTGTATCAGGAATATTTACTGTTGTTGCTCCTGCCTTAATTACAGCTTCGACTACCTCAGCAAGATAGTCTAACTCTGTTCGGGATGCGTCTTCTGGCGAGAATTCAATATCATCACAAAGACTTTTTGCGTAGGCTACTGAATCTACTGCACTCCTGATGATTTCTTCCTTTGCCATTTGCAGCTTATGTTGCCGATGAATCTCGCTAGTTGCTACAAACACATGTATTCGTGCCTTCCTGGCATTACTGACCGCATTCCAGGCATGATCTATATCTTTCTCGTTGCAACGAGCTAATCCGCAGATAGTTGGACCTTCAATAGAACTTGCAATGGCTTTAACGGCTTCAAAATCACCAGGTGAGGCTGCTGGAAATCCAGCCTCGATTACATCCACATTAAGTTCTTTTAAAGAATTAGCGACTCGTAATTTTTCATTAAGCGTCATGCTGCAGCCAGGCGCTTGTTCACCATCCCTCAATGTTGTGTCAAAAACAACAACTCTATTATTATCACCTGCGTCCATCTTCTATCTCTCTAAGCCTACGAAGGATTAAGGCCAACATTTTCTATATGCTGAAACTCCTAAATTACGAGTCCTGTAACCAGGACATTCTAGCTCTAAGCTGAGCACCTACTGTTTCTATGTCGCTATCCAGGTCCTCCTGCAATAAACGGTTATATTCAGGTAACCCTGATTCATATTCAGAAACCCAATTATTAGCAAATGTTCCATCTTGAATTTCTTTTAATACATTTCGCATTTTTTCATGGGTATGCTCGTCAACAACCTTAGGTCCGCTAGTTAAGTCTCCATATTTTGCTGTTTCGCTTACAAACTCATGCATTTTGGCTAGCCCACCTTCATGCAAGAGATCTACGATAAGCTTAACTTCATGCATACACTCAAAATAGGCAACTTCAGGCTGATAGCCTGCGTCAACAAGTGTTTGGTATCCGCGAACAATAAGTTCTGATAGACCGCCGCACAAAACTGCTTGTTCTCCAAACAAGTCTGTTTCTGTTTCTTCTCCAAACGTAGTCCTAAGAACTCCACCACGAGTTCCTCCCAATCCATGCGCATAGGCTAATGCCCGCGCCTCTGCGTTGCCACTTACATCTTGGTAAACACCCATCAAACAGGGAACGCCTCTGCCTGCCTCGTATTGACGACGAACCAAGTCTCCTGGTCCTTTTGGTGCAATAAGAATGACGTCTAGATCTTCGCGGGGGTTTATGCGCGAATAGTGAATATTAAACCCATGCGCAAAAAGTATTGTTGCGTTTTGCTTTACCTTTTCCAAAATCTGCTCATAAATTTCTGCTTGCGACATATCTGGTGTCAAAAAGGCTATCAATCCGGCGCCATCAGCTGCTTCTTCAAAAGAATGTACGGTAAAACCATCGTTTTGTGCTTTTTCGGTAGTTTTTCCGCCTGGCCTTAAACCAATAACAACTTCGTAACCAGAGTCTCTAAGATTTAGCGCATGAGCGCGACCTTGGCTACCATAGCCAAGAACAGCGATTCGCTCGCCACTAAGCTTTTCTGGTTGAGCATCAGACTCCACAAAGAGTTCCATTACATTAACCTCTCTTTTCATGTCTTTAAATTGACAAGCTTACATGTAAAAAAAAACCCCGCAGCCTTTCGGGTGCGGGGTTTCAGCTTTCTTCCATCTTCAAGCCAACAGCCCGCATCCGCTTGTGCTTAGCAGAATATATAGGGGCAGTGCTTGGTGGTTTGTCGTCATATCATCAAAATCCGCATCTATTCAAAGCATCATCCGAGAAAGGTTCTTTGATGTCAACGCTATATTTTTATACTTCGTGTTCTTTTTAAGAAAACATGCATATATATATGGTTTATATGGAGTCAAACAGGAGTTCTTAAAAAATTTTTATTACCTATTCTCGTATTTAAGGTGCTATATGTTTGCAAAATAACTCAAAGTTCATTGAGTCTTTCTCATTTTTTTATAGCACCCGTATCAGTTTTTGCGCTATCCTTCCGAATTAAGCCATCGGCTGACTGAATATAAAAGAACATTCTTATCGTTTGTCGTAATGCTAATTGACCTATGACGATCGGTTACTTTAATGGACGGGTGTCCTGCGTAATTTGGTTATATAAGGGGCATTTGATTGGATATGTTGGCTTTAGTTATGTCGTTGCTACAAAGTTTAAAATTGAGAGCAAATATAAGCTCGGTATATTGAGGAGTGAGCATGAGAGCGAAACGTAATGCGGTGCTATTAATTAGCACGCTGGGCGCAATCTTCACAGCTGAAATGGTCGTTGGGCAGCAAGCCGTGGATCAAATTGTTGCCGCTGAGAACCGTCGTATTCAACTAGCGCAAGCTGCACAGGATGAAATTGATGGAATAGTTGAGGAGACACGGTCTGTAGCAGAGGAATATCGTGCCGTAATGAAGGAAGTTGATGGATTGCTTGTCTACAACACACTTCTTGATAGACAAATTGCTGATCAGGAGCAGGTGCTTGCAAATTTACGAGAATCAATTGATAGCGTTCAATTCATTGAGCGTCAAATACTTCCTTTGCTAACAAGAATGATTGATGGCCTCGAACAATTTGTTTCTTTGGATGTACCTTTTCTCATTGATGAGCGTACTAACAGGGTCGATAACTTAACTGTTCTGTTGGAACGAGCGGATGTTACCGCAGCGGAAAAATTTCGTGTTGTAATGGAAGCTTGGCAGATCGAGAATGATTACGCTCGGACGATTTACACTTATACAGATGAAGTTGATATCGCTGGGGTTGCTCGTGAAGTAGACATCCTGCAAATTGGGCGTGTTGCTTTGCTATATCAGACTGCTGATGGACAGGAGTCTGGCGCCTGGAATCAACGGACTCGTTCGTGGGAGCCAGTAGGTAATGAATACCGCAATCCCATAAGACAAGGCATACGGCTTGCATCTAATCAGGTTGCTCCAGATCTTTTGTTGTTACCAATCTTTCCACCGGAGGCTAACTAAATGAAGTTCTATAAAACACTCTTTTTAACGTTAGCAGCAAGTTTTGCTTTTACCCCTGTGCAGGCTCAGGATGAGGCAACTTCGCTTCAAGAGCTTCTTGATTTGGTTGAGCAAGGCAGTGCCCGTGATAATCAGGCAGAAGCGGAAAGAATTGCTGCATTTGAGGCAGCGAATGCTGATCAAGATCAATTGCTAGTTGATGGAAATACTCAGAAAGCTAATGAAGAAGCTCGCAGCGCTCGGTTGGAGACTCAATTTGAAGAAAATGAGCTTCTAATTTCGGATGTAACTGAACAACTTGACACACGACTAGGGTCACTACGTGAATTGTTTGGCGTTCTTCAGCAAGTTGCTGGTGATGCACGTGGACTTTTTGAAGCATCTCTAACGAATGTTGAATTTCCTGGCCGATCAGATTTCCTTACCGAATTGGCTGCTAAGATGGGTTCAAGCGATCAGCTTGCATCAATTGAGGAAATTGAGCAGCTTTGGTTTGAGTTACAACGTGAAGCAACTGAATTAGGGCGCGTTAAGAGAATATCTAATTTTGAATTGATTACCGCTGATGGAGAGGTTGTTACAGAAGATGTGGTGCGTGTAGGCGGCTTTAATCTTGTCGCTGATGGGCGTTACCTACAGCATAATCCTGAAACTAACTCCGTATCAGAGTTGCAGAGACAACCAGAACAAGGAAGGTTTACAGGAAGTACTTCCGACATTATGGGCGCTCAGCCCGGCGACGGGGTAGTGCAATTTGGGCTTGATCCTACTTCTGGACAGATTTTAGGGTTGCTTGTAGAGACGCCTAATTTGACAGAAAGAGTTCAGCAGGGCGGAATAGTTGGTTACGTAATTATCACTTTGGGAATTTTTGGTGTATTACTCTCTCTAGAGCGAATGATTAGTCTCTGGATATCAGGCCGAAAGGTTAATGCTCAGCTTAAGAACGATACTCCAGACACCGGCAATGCTTTAGGGCGTGTATTGACTGCATATGACGGTAACCGAAATGCGGATGTTGAAACCCTTGAGCTTAAGCTCGGTGAGGCAATTCTA
>PBDA01000032.1 GCA_002718345.1 Rhodospirillaceae bacterium | reverse complement strand
CAGCGAGTGTGCCCATACCGAGGTACAATACAATGCGAGGTCCAAGTCGATCTACGATGAAGCCGGCAATAGGTTGTACAAGTCCTGATGCCAAGTAGAACAGGGCGAGAGACATACCTAGTTCTGTATAGCTGTAGCCTTCAAGAGAGTGGAGTATTGGGAAAAGAGGTGGAAGTGCCAGTTGGAAAAAATGCGAAAACGCATGCGCAACACTGACGACGGTGATGAGCTTGGCATCCCGACGCAGACTGGTTTGTGAAACCCTATCGGTCATTTGTAAATAATTTGCCCAAAAATTTTTCTCTAATTTGGGGGTAGGAGTTCCTTGACGAGCTCCACCCAATAACTTGCACCAATCACTAATATGTCGTCATTAAAGTCGTAGCGAGGGTTGTGAACCATGCAGCCTCCATAATCATCTTCACCATTTCCGATCATTATGTAGTTTCCAGGTTTCTCTTGTAGCATAAATGCAAAATCTTCCGACCCCATGATTTGCTGGCTGTTCGCATTAATGTTCTCAGTGCCAACTATTGCGGATGCGGCCTTTGCTGCAATAAGAGTTTCTTCTCGAGTATTTACAACTGGCGGATAATTACGAGTGTACTTGGCTTCGGCGCTGACTTCGCGCGCAGTACAAATACCTTGAACGATTCGTTGTAAGCCATCTTCGAACTGATCTCTTACTTTGTCACTGAACGACCGCATTGTCCCCGAAAAGGTTACAGTATCGGGAATGACATTAATGGCGTCACCACCGTGAATAGAACCTACAGTAAATGTGGAGGGGGATTGCGTATTAATCTCGTGCGCTACAAACTCGTTGAGCGCTTGAATAATGGCGCAAGCTGCATTAACTGGACTGCGCGTTAAATGGGGTAGAGCCCCATGGCCTCCGATCCCTTTTATGACCACGTCTATCGAATCAGAGCATGCCATGAATGGTCCTGCTCGAGTCATAAATTGCCCGACTGGGAGTGTCGGCCAGTTATGCATGCCCCATATAGTTTCAACCGGAAATTTCCTAAAGAGCCCATCTTTTATCATCGCATCAGCGCCACGTGCACCTTCTTCGGCCGGCTGAAAAATAAAATACACTATTCCGTTGAACTCTGGTTTTTTAGCTAGATATTCGGCGGCCCCTAACAACATTGTAGTGTGTCCATCGTGGTCACAACCATGCATCTTCCCTGTCGTGATAGATTTGTGTTTAAATTCGTTGAGTTCATTCATGGCGAGCGCGTCCATGTCAGCCCGTAGACCAATCGCCCTGTTTCCGTCCCCAGATTTCAGTATCCCTACCACTCCGGTCTGTCCTAAGCCGCGGTGAGTCGCAAGACCGTAATAGGCGAGTTTCTCAGCCACTAAATCGGCTGTGCGGTGCTCTTCGTAAGCAAGCTCAGGATGCTTATGAATATCACGACGGATCTCTGAGAGTTCACTTTGCCTAGAAACAATTTCAGGTATTAGGTTCATGTCCGACTCTGCTTTTTAGACTAACTATGGTTGCGAGAGTATCTCTTTGGTTTCAGAATAAAAAATATATTTAAATTTAGGAAGACAAATGAGATCTGGAATGACACCGATTCATGTTGGAGTAGATAAACATTCGATTATTATAGACTGGGATGACGGCCATCGAAGTCGATTTCTCTACATCTGGCTTAGGGATGCATGCAGATGTTCCCTGTGTGGCGAGCCTTCGTTTGGCGATCGTCGCATTGTCCTTTCTGAGTTACCCAATACCATCGCTCCTGTGTCGTTTCATCTCAACAATCAGAATGAATTAGTTGTTTTATGGAATCATGATAACCACAGTTCTGTTTATTCTAGCGAGTGGTTACGACGACATTGCTATTCTAAATCTGAGCGGGAAAATAGACGTTACCGTCCAACTCTTTGGGATGGTTCTAGTCTTCCTGATATTCATCCATTTTCGTTATTGGAACTTAAAGTAAGCGAAGCAAATCTCTACAAGATGTTTGAACGGTTGCATCAGTTTGGAATTGTTTTTATACACGATGTGCCGGCGGATGATGGAGTCCGACAGACAGCTAGATTATTGGGTTACCTAAGAGAGACAAATTATGGTCTGGTATCGGATATTAAGGTCGAACCAGAGGCGCGAACCTTTGCTGATCTGCCGGAGGCGGCTCCTTTGCATACCGATGAGGCGTTTCGGGTTTTTCCACCTGGGTTTACCATGCTTCATGCTGTTCAACCAAGTATTGATGGCCAAGGTGCTTCACTATTCTTGGATGGATTCGAGTTAGTGCGTCGATTACGTGAGGAAAGTCCAGACGCCGTTGATTTGCTGACTCGAGTCCCAATTCGATTTTCCCGTCTTCATCCTGGAGAAGATGATTTTTTATTACACGGTAAAATGATTCGGCTTGATCCAGAAGGAGAGGTTTCAGCAGTGCGCTTAGGGTTACACAATATTTCGCCACCGGATTGTGACGAGTGTGATGTAGAACCTTTCTACAATGCACTTCGTCGTGTTGATCGTTTAGTAAGGGACAGAAGCCTGCGTATCGTTAGGAGATTGGAAGTAGGTGAGTTGGTGTTAGTTGACAATGAGCGCGTTCTGCATGGAAGGCAGGCATTCGATGCATCAGGTGGTCGACACATTCGTAACGGATTTATCGATCGTGATTCGTTTCATAGTCGCTGGCGGGTATTGTCGAAAAAGCTAGGATACGAAGAGAATTTTCATAAAATTTTCCCGGGAGCGCGATAGGTGGTTTTTCGGTGGGACTCATAGTCTTTAGGTTCGACCGAAAAGAGGCCAACGTAAGTATTGTTTACAATGCATAGATACGAGGTAGTGAGCAAAGCTATTTTAGCAGCAGGTCGAGACTGAGCTTTGAGAGTGATCGGGAACCGGTTTCAGTCACTACTATGGTATTTCCCAAACCGACAGCAAGGCCAGTGCGGCTATCACCGAGCATTACATGTGGAAAGAAAACCATGCCAGGCCGCATTATCAGCGGGTTTCCGCTATAAATCATGGGTGGAACATCCATCCAGCTGGGTCGGTAGGTGGCGCCCAGTGAGTAGCCACAAGCAGCAAATCGCTCATCAGCATAACCAGCTTTGTCCAACATGGCCCGGTGTACGTCATCTACTCGCCCGAGTGGTTCCCCGGGAACAAAAGCATTGAGTACGGCATGTGTCGTTTCCTGAACCACTTTGTGCATATCAATTTGTTTAGGGTCAGATTTTCCTAGTAGTAATGTTCGCTCAATACAGCAATTGTACCGGCGGTAAGTGGCAGCTAGCTCTACTAGGATTTGATCAGGGGACTCTAAGCGACGAGGCCCGGCGACGCTACGTCCGTAAATTGCGCGATTTCCAGAGTTGATTAGCGGGTCGGCTGGAGAGGGATCACCTCCGCGCTCTAGTATCGCCATCTGCGCACAAGCATTAAGGTGACTATCCATTACTCCTGCATCGGCGGCATCGTATGTTGCCATCACAGCGGCATCAGCAAGTTCCCCGGCTATTTCGGTGTACTTAATTTCTGTGCTTGACTTAATTAGTCTCAGTTCACGGATTACCGCCGAGGCATCGACCAATTCACAAAATCCGCGCAGGGCATCTTGGACAAGTCGGTAGTTCGCAGCTGTGAGCCCGTACGTATCGAGCTCTATTCCAACGACTTTATTCTCCAATCCTCGTGATTTCATGATGATCTTTAGGTCATCTGCAGGATTCTTGTCTTCGGCATTGATCCAGACGTGGATGTCCTTGATTGTTGACGTTTCTCGGGCCTGTGCAACATCGGGGCGACGACAAAGTAAAGCGGGAGGTTGGTCATCAGCGGTTAGTACTACTGTTTGAAAAAACACATAGCCCGAACTGTCGTAGCCGAATAAGTAATAGTGGCTTTCTTGTGCAAATAGTAGGATCGCGTCGAGGCCACGTTCACACATCTGATTCCGTGCTGCATCGACACGGCTGGTATAATCATTGTATTCAAACATCATGGCTAGTTAACCCTTGGCAATTTCTTGTTTCAGGGCTTCTAAGGCAGCGTCAACTGTGTTCAGAGTCTCGTGAATGTCGTTGTCGGTCAAAACGCTGGACATGAACCATGTACCGCGGGAGGTAGTACGAACTCCGCGGTGTTGCAATTCCTCGATAAATCTTAAGCGTAAGCCTTCATCACTAGATTTGTAGTCACGATAATGGGTCAGTGGTTGCTTTTCTGTAAATACGGTTGTGAATATTGTGCCAATTCCTTGAGCATGCAGTGGCAAATTATGTTTTCTGCCCAATGTGTTTATGCCATCAATTAGAGTTGTCCCCTGCCGTTCCATTTTTTTGAAGAGAGCACCATTATTGGCAGCTAATGTTGTAATGGTGGCAGCGCATGCGGCTACTGTTGACGTTAATCCGTTATATGTCCCCCCGTGAATGACGCCATCAGTCACACCGTTCATTATTTCTCGCTTCCCGGCCACTATACTAATAGGAAATCCCGCAGCGCATGCCTTAGCAAATACAGCCAAGTCTGGTGTGACACCATAACGCTGTTGCGCACCACCTAGTGAAGCACGGAAGCCGGTTATTACTTCGTCGAAAATTAAAACAATCTTATATTGATCACATAAGTTACGTAGTCCCTCCAAGAATCCGGGAGCTGGTTCTATAACTCCGGTATTGCAGGCTATTGGCTCGACCAAAATAGCGCCTATGTGCTCTGATTGTTTTGATACAGTTTGCGAGATAACAGCTAGATCATTAAATGGTTGCACTAACACATTTTCGACTACATTCTTAGGTTGTCCACGACTATGTGCCACTGTCGTGGGTGTGTTGTATGGCCCAGCTTCATTAAGTGAAGGCCCGACACTAACTAAAATGTTATCTGCCCAACCGTGATATTGGCCTTCAAATTTTATAATAGTGTCTTTTTTTGAGTGGGCCCTTGCCAGTCTGAGTGCGATTTGGTTGGCTTGAGTCCCCGAAACATCAAATCTAACCTCCTCTGCACAGGGAATGATTTCAGTAAGTCGTTTAGCTAGAGCGAGTTCTTCGGGGTGAACCGAAGTGAATGCTTGACCTTTATCGAGAGTATCACGCACAGCGTCCAGAACCGGTTTGGGTGTGTGTCCGAGAATAGCCGGACCATTGCCTAAGACGAAATCGATATAGCGATTGCCGTCAGTATCCCAAAGATAGGCGTCTTTGCCACGCACGAAGCACAGCGGCACAGGGATTGTGTGATAGCGAAAATTACTGCTTACTCCCCCAGATATATATCGGCGGGCTAGATTGTGTGTCTCGATAGATTTCTCGTAGCGGGTCACAAGTTTCTCCACAGTTTATGGTATTTAGCAACTACATAAGTTGCGCGACCAAACCATTTACATAAGTTACAACATGCTTGTCTGATAGAAAATGTTTACAGAGGAATAAAATAGCTATATGGATATTGACAGATCTTGTAACCATATTGGCATGTGGTCGAGTAACCAAGCCTCAAGTTTTCGATCATAGCCAAATAACATACATATCCCAACTAACATTAGTATACCGCCACTTATACTTTTTGCTGATCGCATTATCCTCAGAAATTTATGACGCCGACTTTCTACTACTTTCCGTGATCCATAGGCCAAACCCAAAAGAATCGTTGATACACCAAATCCGAATAAGAGCATGGTAAAGGTGGCTGACCATAGTTTTTGTCCAGTGGCAGCGAGTGCGATAGCACTGCCTAATGTTGGCCCCACGCAAGGAGACCAGACTGCCCCTAGTAGAGTGCCGAGGGCGAATTGACCGATTAGGCCGGATGTTTTGATTCTATGAAGTTGTCGATTTGCGATGTTAGAAAGTGGAGAAGTTACGTGACTGAGAAAGAGTTGAAGTTTGGGGGTCAGTAAAACAACACCAAAAACTATTAGCAGGAACATTGCTGTGCGGCGTACATTGTATGTATTAACGCCAAATACATGTCCAAGTGCGGTGATTCCAACGCCAATAAAGGTGAACGACACAACTAGTCCGAGCGAGACAGCAATCGGCCCGAGTTTGGATTCGTGAAATGCTGTGGCAATCGTTATCGGTACTAGGGGCAATATGCAGGGATTAATAATCGTTAAAATACCGGCGACATAGGCTAAGCAATATATTTGCATACATGTTTGCAGTCAGATAGATATCAGTCGGTCGAGTGATATCTAGTAGATAGACTTATTAAACAATTGTTCAATATCGTCTTTTTTGCTGGACCAAAGTACTCTACCTAGTTCTTTGCCATCCTTTACCATAATCAATGTCGCTCGATGTTTGACACTCCATTTCTTGATAAGTGGTTCATTTATATAGGTGTGGTATTCAATCCGGATGACTGTTATACGGTGATATTGCCCGTCTTCGAGTAGCGCACCCACGGTGCGGGCTTGTGCTCGGCATGCACCTCACGAATGTGATGTGAAATCCAATAATAGCGGTTCGCCACTGGTAATCAGTCGATCATACTGGGTTCTTGAATATTCGATTGTCTTATTGCTGTTTATCTGATTGCTTGCGATAGTCACAATTGGTATCGCTGTTATCAGCGATAATATTCCACGACGTTTCATAATGTTACTTCTCCTGATGTTAAGCTATGACCTATCCTAAAATGGGCCGGAGGTTACCTTTGGTCTGTGATTCAAAATTCAATTTTAGTCCCAGAATTCTTGTAAAAAAAGATATTATCATTGCTTTTCTTCCATACCAGCGAAGCGATAAAAACATGTTGTTCAAAGTAAACATGCAATTGTAACCATAATAACGGTCTAGAAATTATTAGGGGAAAAGGTGATCGAAATATCTAGACGACCATCTTTACACAAAACAGTTACGTGGGTGTCTACCACTATTCGGTATGGAGTGAACCACAGTGGTGCAGTATCATTGGTCGGCTAAAATCGGCGGCGTTGCTAAAAATGTGGAATCTAAAATCTCTTCACTGTGATTTCGGGGTGGAAGTAGAGGACGTCTACCTTCCGTTCCTGTCTTATCGAGATTTTGAGAAATTACGTCGAATTATTCACCAGCACGGATTTGGGCTTTTACGTAATCAGTCTCTCGGTGCCGAAACAATGGTCAAGATTGCCAAGTGTTTTGGTATCCCATTGTCTGGCTATAGGCCAGAATTTACTCACTCCGAACATCCGGAGCTAGTGTTGCTTGGGAATATAGTGGAAAACGGGAAAACGGTGACGTACCTAAATACCCAAGGTGTAGAGTGGCATACGGATGGTACCGGGGCGATTTTGCCACCTAATGTCACGATGCTCTACGCAGTTGAAGTGCCAACTCGCGGTGGTGAAACGCTGTTTGCATCGGCTGTAAAGAGTTATGAAAGCTTACCAAAAAGTCTGAGGGTGGAAATTGAAGGTGTTCAGGTTGTCAATAGTTTCGATCATCATAATGATAGGGTCTCGACTTTTCAGGGCACCAATGTCAATCCACGAACTAAGGCCCAACGGAATAGAAACCCAGATAAAGTGGAGCCTCTTGTACAAACCCATCCGATCACCGGCGAGGCACACCTATTTGTCACCCATCAGATGGTGAAAGAAGTCTGTGGTTACGACACTAACGCAGGAAAAGATTTGATTATGACTCTTGTTGATCACATGACAAAAACTGAACGTGTTTACACACATCGGTGGCGCCCAGGTGATTTAATTGTATTTGACAACCGGTCGACAATCCATTCAGCGACTCCTTATGATTATCCCGATCAACGACGTCTGATGTATCAAATTATTGTTGGTAGCCGTGAGAGTGAGCATAAAGTGATGCTAGGTGATGAGGGTTAGTTTCGACTATCAGACCCTAATAAGTGGTGTATCGCTCAGTGGACTTGTTGAAAACAGTTGTTTCATGCCTGGTAGTGGCGCATCCCCAGCGCGACATACGCTGAGCCATACATTGTTGTTTCCAAAAGCATCAATCCATACCGATAGTTCATTATTAAAATCGCGGCGGGCCGGTCTCACTGTTGACAAACTTCCCCAATGTGAACTGTCTGTCGTGTCGGTTGAGGGGTGTCTTGTTCCAGAGAACAGGTCCTTGATTCACTGCCAGATTGGTGATTGTTTTTGGTCTATTGTCTTTTCTCCAGGTAGAACATGGTCTCAGTTGAGCGATGGGGGCATGTCGCGAGCTACCCTGCCATTTCAACTTTGCAACGTGCTTGAGAACGACACCCACCACGGTTTAATAACATTCCTATTCAGTGATGAGACTGTAAGTTTTGCTTATTTCCAGATCGTGACTGAAACAGCACCTTTCTTGATCGAAGATAGTTTCGATGGATGGGGTGTGATCAAAATTTCCAAACAGACAAGAATAAATCAGAGACGAATGGAGAGAGTAATTCGACAGTATGAGAAAGAAAAGAAAGATCAGCTTGAATTACAGGATATCGCTTACGTAAGCAATAAAGTACCCACATCGTTGCTTCATGATTTAATTGTGGGGTTCGGCGCTGATACCACTATTGTGAGTGGTTTAGTGATTGGCAATGAAATTTTTACCACTGATTGCCATACTCGCGCTGGCCCTTTTCCTCTCCCCCGATCGATGCGTTTCGGAATATGGTCGGCCACAAAAACTGCTTTCGCCACTATAGCTGTCTTGCGGCTTGCACAAAAATTTGGTGAGGATTGTCGAGGAGCAAGAATCGCAGAGTTGTTACCTGAGGCGAAAGACGCTACTCAATGGAATAACGTCACAATTGGACACTGCCTTGATATGGCTACGGCAGTAGGAACAGTAGCGCCAAATAAAGAGGTAAATGATATTTTTGCGGACTATATACTAGACGAAGCAACCGCGAAGTTATCGAACGATCACAAAAACAGTTTTGATCACTATTTCTCATGGTTTCTCGCAAGGGATCAGCGGACAAAAAATCTCGCGGCTGTTAGGTGTCCGCGCTATCCATGGGCCCCCGGTGCAATTTCTAGATATCGGGATCAGGATTTGTATTTGGCGGGGGCAGCAATGGATGCTTGGCTAAAAAAGCGGCAAGGTACAGGTGCGACATTAGTTGATTTAGTACTCCAGGAAGTTTATGAAGTAGCTGGAATGCACCATGTGGTGAAATTTGAAACAGTAGAAACACAGTCAGAGAGAAAAATTCCACTGACGCAGTCAGGTTTATTGTTGACCATCGATAATGTCGCGAGATTGGGGAAGCTCTTGCAGAATGATGGAGTTGTCGAAGACCAGCAATTGTTGTCAAGCGCGTTAATTAATGAAATTTTTAATCCGACAGTCGAGAAGGGTTTGCGAACTGGGAAATATACAGAAGATGGAGAGATTCACTATTGCTGTGCGACATGGCATATACCCTACAGAGCTAAAGCTGGCAAATTGTTTTGGTTGCCGACTATGTGGGGTTACGGTGGGCAAATAATACAATTGTTACCCAATGGAATGGTCGCTTTCCGTTTCGCACACGATTCCAGTGAAACTGAAGAAAGATATGATTTATTGAAGTTCGCGAGAATAGCGGATGCCTTGACGCCTTTTTAACGACCTATATGTGTTGAAGTCACTGATGTAGTTTCTTGGACAATTTATATTTACTAGACTGCAGTACATGGCATTACGTCAGGCAAGCATAATTCAGGTTGTAGAAATTTCTGAAAATAGTGTTTTTCAATTGAAATTAGATGTTGCTTAACTATTGTGTTTGAGTAATTTATCTGCCTTGATCTGTTGTAGTTCAAGATTAAAGTGAAAAATGTCATGTACGTCGATATTCATACTCATTTAACACATGAAAAATTTAGCGCTGACTTACAACAAACAATAGAAAGAGCGCAAGCGGCGGGTTTAGGAGCTATCGTTGTCAATGGTTTGGAACCTCGGTCTAATCGAGAAGTGTTACAGATGGCGAAACGATGGGATATCATTAAACCAGCCCTAGGTATCTATCCTGTAGATGCTGTGTGCCATCAGTTACCGAAAGACAACCCACTAGAGGTATTATGTTTTGATGTGGATGAGGAGATTGCTTTTATTGAGTCCGAAGCGAAGGCTGGGCACATAGCGGCAATCGGTGAATGTGGGCTTGATGGATACTGGCTGGAAATTGATACTTTCCCAGAGCAGGAGCGAGTGTTTGAGGCGCTTGTACAGATTGCCATAAACCATCATTTACCAGTCATTATTCACACTCGAAAACTTGAAATTCGTTCGGCCGAGATTCTTCGCCATCTCGGTGCAGAGTTTGTTAACTTTCACTGTTATGGAGGCAAGGTTAAGAATGCGTTACGGTGGGCGCACGATGATGGTTGGTGGTTCTCTATCCCAGCTAATGCGCGTCGAAATGACGCTTTCGCTAAGATGTTGACCGAATTGCCGATCGAGAAAATACTCACGGAAACCGATGCCCCCTACCAAAGTCCCCAGAAGGGGTTGAGAAATGAACCTGCCAATGTAATAGGCACCATCAAGTTCTTGGCAGAAGTCAGAGGTTGGTCAGTAGATGAAGCTAGAGATAGGGTCTGGTCTAATTTTCATTCACTAATGAATTGTTGTTCATAATCGGCAGTGCTGATTGGTGTTTGGTCTAAGATAGATAGCCAGTGCAGATCCAGCTGGTTAGGTTGTGGGATTTTTTATGATGTCGTCTTAAGAAGCTGATTTACTTGCTATTTGTCTGAGTACTTATTTTTAGTGGCAATGTTCCAATCGGTTGACATGTTTAGGTGTCCTACTGGACTTTTAGGGAGTTCAAAGAAATTCTCGCTTCGTGCACTCGGTCGATCTAGAATGAGGCAAGACTCCAGCCCTATTGGCATCTAATGCCTATAGTCGACGATTCGACACCTACAAAAGATAGACTGGCAGCTCAGGACACCGAGCAGCTTGACCTCCTTGCACGCAAGCTCACCCCGGCACGGCGCAACCTAATACTTGTTGCAGTGTCCATGTGTGCGATGTTGCATTCTATGTCTTCCACTTGTGTCAGTGTGGTTTTACCGCAATTACAAGGTGTTTTGTCAGCAACGCCAGATCAGATTTCTTGGATTATAACCGTTGCGGTGGTGGGCTCGGTTGCTGCGACACCCATCACGGGTTGGTTAGTGGACCGCCTCGGTTGGCGGACTGTTATGACTGTTAGTGCTATCGGTTTTGCGGTAAGTACTTTTCTATGTGCTACTGCAGAATCTCTAGCCCCTATGTTGGTATACAGAACGTTTCAGGGTGCTTTTGGTGCCCCGATGATTCCGGTTGCGCAAGCTATTTTGCTTGCGACTTACCCCGATGATCAGCGTAGCTGGTCACAATCGGTGCATGGGGTTGCAACAGTAGTCGGACAGGCTATGGCTCCAGTTATTGGTGGTTATATGTCGGCAAGTTTCGATTGGAGATGGTCATTTTTTTTTCTGATTCCATTATCGATCGCAGCGATCGTAATGACGATTCTATGGTTACCTCAAGGTGGTAAGCGTAGTGGTATGAAACTGGATTGGCAGGGCTTCGTCTCTTTGGCAATTTCCATCGGTGCGTTTCAGCTAATGCTTGACCGTGGCGAACGTAATGACTGGTTCGATTCTCAACTTATCATTTCGTATGCGCTTATTGCAGTGATAGGTTTTCTCGTATTCGTTTCCCGAATTTGGGGTAAAGAGAGGCCGTTTATCGACTTATCGCTATTCTCGGACCGACAGTTTGCTTTGGGTTCGATATTGATAATTCTCTTCGGCGTAATCAGCTTTATTCCGATGTTTGTTTATCCGCTTATACTGGGTAACTTAAAGTCGTACCCTGATACAATCATTGGTGCCATCTTATTCATTCGCGGTCTTGGTCTTTTAATAGGCTTTTTTGTTGTTGCGATAACGGGATACCGGTATCCGCGCTCAACACTATTCTTTGGTTTCCTTTTAGCCGGAATCAGTGGAATACATGGAATTTTCTACAATCTGGAGGTTCAGTATGCCAGTATAGCCTGGCATGCCTTTTGGCAAGGGTTTGGTGTTTCCCTAATCTGGGTGCCCTGTATCACTTTGTCTTTTGTCACTCTACCAAAAGTCTTATTGTCTCAAGGATCAGCTTTATTTCACTTACTAAGACAGGTCGCCATGAGCGTATCGGTTGCTGTCTCCGTTATGATAATTGTAAGAACTGGTTCGATTAGTTACTCGGAATTAAGCTGGCAGGTTGGTTTGAATAACAGAGATCTAATCACAGCTGAAACTTGGGACACACATAGTTTAGTTGGGCTAGCTCAATTGAGTAACGAGATTGATCGGCAATCTCAAATGATCGGGTACTCTAATGCTTTTGTTGTTTACACCGCAGGATGCCTTGTTGGGATGTTATTGACTTTTTTTATGGGACACCGCCGTTGATGATGTTCCGAATGGTTTGCCGTCGTATTGGTGCTGGTCTGATAACCTTGTGGGTGGTATCAGTAATCGTCTTCACTGGAACAGAAATACTTCCAGGTGACGTTGCGGAGATCATGTTGGCAAACGAGAGAACACCTGAAACTCTTAGGGCCTTGCGTGATCGATTGGGACTCGATCGCCCACCAGTAATTCGTTACTACGAATGGTTAAGAAACATGATTTCGATGGATCTTGGGTTATCACTTGCAGGGCGTGGGACCGAAAGTGGTGGTGTCCCAATAAAGGTTCATTTGGCAACAGCTTTACCAAATACGCTTCTACTCGCCGGTATTGTTTCAATGATTTGTATTCCTGCATCGGTACTATTCGGGCTATTAGCTGCAATGTATCCAGCGAGTTTATACGACCGTTTGATTACCATGTTGACCATGTCTATGGTCTGCATCCCAGAATTTTTTATCGCCACACTTTTGGTTCTTATTTTTTCTCTTGAACTGAGAGTTTTACCTGCGATATCAACGTTGGATAACCAGAGTACGGTCACGGAAATAATTAAATACATGTCATTGCCGGTGTTAAGTTTGAGTGCAGTCATGCTTGCCCAAATGACAAGAATGACCCGGGCGACAGTCTTGAATGTAATGAGTTCACCCTACATCGAAATGGCGATTCTGAAAGGTGTGTCACCCGGACGAGTAATTTACCGACACGCTCTTTACAATTCGGTTTCGCCAATTGTGAATATAGTGGCGTTAAATTTAGCTTTTTTATTGTCAGGCGTGGTCATTATTGAAAATATTTTTTCTTATCCGGGTTTGGGAAAGCTGATGGTTGAAAGCGTACGAGTACGTGACATGCCGCTTGTGCAAGCCTGTGGTATGACTATTTGTTCAACTTATCTCTTCCTGATTTTGATGGCTGATATTATCTCTATTATTTTCAATCCACGACTCCGCTATCCCAAATAGACTAAACCAAATAAATTTTGATGCTACGTAACATTGTTTCCGATTTTTTAATAATTATTTTTCCTAGGTTGCAAAATTGTACCGGGCTTGTCTAGAGGATTTATTAAAGCTCGAAAAAAAGCTAGGAATGCATTTGGCTCGACTAATGAGTATTGACTTTATTTTACTATTAGTGCCGAACCTGATATGTGATCCTTAAGTATAAAATTTAGAAAGGATTCGAATCTATTAATGGTAATATAGTCTAATGAAAACTGGTTTCGTCTCGCATGAAAAATACTTCTGGCATGATACTGGTCATGCTGGATTGTGGTTGCCGTCAGGTGGCTTTATTCAGCCCGATGAACATGCAGAAAGTCCTGAGAGTAAACGTCGAATTGTCAATTTGATGGCGGTAACTGGTTTATTGGATGAGCTGATACCAATTGCTCCATCTTCCGCTACAGAAGTAGATCTTCTGAGATTTCACACTCAGGAATACCTTTCGAAGATTAAAGGGCTGAGTGATGGCCGAGGCGGTGATGGTGGTGTTACTACTCCATTTGGGCCTGGTAGTTACGAAATTGCTCTTTTATCAACCGGTGGGGTTATGGCGGCATTCGATGCGGTTCTCGATGACCGTGTGACTAATGCGTATGCACTCGTTCGTCCGCCAGGCCATCACGCAGAATCAAATCTCGGTAAGGGATTTTGCTTATTCTCCAATGCTGCTCTTTCTATATTAAGGGCTAGGGTTACGCATGGAATCGAGCGTGTAGCGGTAGTTGATTGGGATGTTCACCATGGTAATGGGACTCAACAAGCTTTCTATAATGACCCGAACGTTCTAAGTATTTCTATTCATCAGGATCGATGTTTCCCTCTGGATTCGGGTGGTATCGAAGAAAACGGTCAGGGGTGGGGATTAGGAGCCAACATCAATGTTCCTTTGCCTCCTGGGAGCGGGCGTGCACCTTACCTTGCTGTAATGGACAAAGTCGTGAGCAAGGCGTTGAGAAAGTTCCAGCCTGAATTGATCGTT
>PBDA01000031.1 GCA_002718345.1 Rhodospirillaceae bacterium | reverse complement strand
CAGGCAGTTCAGCAGCGACAGCAGCAGGCAGGTCAGCAGGGACAGCAACAGGCAGGTCAGCAGGGACAGCAACAGGCAGGTCAAGAAATGGGGGGTGCAGAAACCGAATCAGTTGCAGGCAGTACCTGGCCTGCTGGTACTAGCACGCAAAGTGGAGGTGGGGTGGTTGCATCTGAGGCAGAGGGCGCATTTAATCAGTCGCTTGAAGATTTTGATCAGATCATGGCCGGAGAGCAAGAACAGATGGCTGCCCAGGGAATTGGTACAGCTGCTGATGAGATTTTTCAAGATGCTGGCTCAATTGGAGGAGGGGCTAGTTCAAGCGAAATTCAAACTCAAGAACGCAGCACAGGAGCAACAGGAGGTGATTCCTCACAAATGGGTGCTCCAATCTTCACAAGATCAGATCCTCCAACTGATTCAGCTGCTCCTGAAATCGAGGGTTGTGAAGATGACGACAAGGTAGCTAGACAACTGTGTGAAGCTGCAACTCAAGAAGAGGATCCCTTTTTACGGGCAGCCTTATGGGATGAATATAACGAGTATAAGAGTATTTTAGCGCGTCAGTAGCTGAAGACGGCTAGATGATGGAGATGGTAATGCGAAAGTTTGTTATCAGTTTGCTGATTATGAGTGCTGTAGCACTTGCTGGATGCACCAGTACAGCAGTGCTGGTGCCCCATTCTGTTCAATTGGTTTCTGAGATAAACACAGTGCCTGAAGAGGAGCTATTAGATCTTGGTGTAGTTGTGTTTAATCCTGGAGTACCTGAGGGTGAAATAGATAGGGAAACTTTAGAAGAATTAATTGATGGGGGTACTTTCGTCCACATTCGTCGGACTGAAGCACGTTTTATGGCAGTGCATTTGCGAGACACATTGCAAAATAGTGGACATTGGGGGGCGGTGTGGGTAACCCCACAAGAATCACTTTCTGCGGACATGAATATATCTGCTGAGATTCTTGAGTCAGATGGTAGTCGTTTGAGGCTTCAGGTTTTAGCTCAAGACTCTACTGGAAAAATATGGATTGATGGCGAATACGGTATGGATACAGCAGCTAGCGCATATAATCGACAGCGCTATCCAAATAGAGATCCCTATCAGGACGTCTTTTACTCCATTGCTAATGATCTTGCTTTAATTAGAAGAGGGCTTTCATCAGAAGATGCAAAGAATATTCGTACGGTATCTCAGCTGAGGTTCGCAGGACAATTTAGCCCAGAAGCTTTTGGTGATTATGTTCACGAAAGCAGACCCACAGGCATCTATGAACTTCAGCGTCTTCCAGCGCTAGGCGACCCACAGTTTGAGAGAACTATGCTGGTACGTGATCGCGAACACCTTTTTATAGAAACGCTGAATGAACATTATGTAGATTTCTATCAGAATTCCATAGATTCATATCATGGTTGGCGGGAGTTTGCGCGAGAAGAGTCAATAGCGATCCGTGAACTCCAGAGCTCGGCCCGATGGCGGACCGGTTTGGGTGTTGCAACCATTGCAGCTTCAATCTTGTATGGAGCAAATAGCGAGGGTGATTTTTCTGATCGAGTTCTCCGTGATGCTTTAATGTATGTTGGAGTTGATATGATTAGAACCGGTCGTATGCGTCGACAGGAAAAGCAACTTCATACAGCTAGCTTGGAAGAATTATCAGCAAGTTTTGATGAAGAAGTGAAACCCATGGTAGTGGAAATTGAGGGAACTCAGCATCGTTTTACCGGTACTGCTGATGTTCAATACGAAGAATGGCGAGAACTGCTACGAGAGCTTTATATTGCGGAAACGGGTTTTGTGCCTGAAGTTGATATATACACTGAACCACTTGCTGTAGATGAAGTAGAACCTGAGCTAACCGAGAGCGATTTGCCCGAGGAAGATAGCGGTATTGAAGAATAGGATGCTATTGAATAACAAGCACAGGAAGTTATGGGCTATTTCTGAGAGTTAAGTGGCTTATTAAAGTAGGCTCTTTATCCGAAGGTAGATAGTGGTAGATAAAAAAGTGCAAGATTCCGGAAAAGATGAGGCCATTGTTCCGGTTAACCCCGGTTTGCATGGATCCCTCAAGTCTGTTGCTTCTGCAGAAAATTCTAAGCAAGGAGTAACTGTTCCCTTATCAAGTCTTTGGCTTGGGGCATTGATAGTCATTGCTGTAATTGTCTTTTTCTTTTTGCCCGGGTGGGTGGAAGAGGAACCTCTTCAACCGGTTGAAGCTATTTTGGATGATGTATCTGATGTCGCTGAACCAGAAACACCTGTTTTCACGCCTGATGAACTAGAAGCTTTTCGTTTAGAAGCTGAGGCTTTATTAGCACAGCTCATCACACAGCAAGGACAATTGGATGATCAGTCGGTAGCTGATTGGGGGGGTGAGGATTTTGAACAATATGAAGCTTTAGCAAAGGCAGGTGATGACGCTTATCTGAGCAACGCATTTTATGATGCTGTTCCAGCCTACATTCAGGCAATAGATGCTGGCGAGATTTTGCTCACACGTTCTATCAATCTTATTGAGGCCGCCCTATCTGCTGCAGCAAATGCTTTGGATGCGGGGAATTCAGATTTAGCACTTGAGCAATTCCAATTGGTTTTGAGTATTGAGCCGGAAAATGCAATAGCTAAGGTTGGTCTTGCAAGGGCTCAAAATCTGCCTGAGGTACTTTCTTTGGTTAAGGCTGGGGAAGACAACGAAAATGCAGCAGACTATGAAGCTGCGGCAGAAAGGTACAGGCAAGCCCTAGTAATAGATGAGCTTTGGCACCCGGCTAGGACCGCATTGGAAGGAGTAAAAGCTATCATCATTGATAGGGAATTTGATGCATTAATGTCTCTAGGTTTAAGAGCTTTGGCAGAGGAAGAGTACAGTGATGCCAATAATTTTTTTCTAGAAGCACTTGCAATCAGACCAGATTCTCCAGAAGCAGAGAACTCTTTGATACAAGCCCAGCAAGGCCAGCGACTTGATGAGATTGCGTTGGCAGAGGCGCGTGCTATTGCTTTTGAATCACGAGAACTTTGGGATATGGCAGTTCAGCTCTACACTGAAGCACTTGAAACCGATGATACTCTAGAATTTGCTCAGCAAGGGCTTTTGAGAGCTCGCGTTAGATACGACCTGGATGCAAAGCTTGTAAATTTGATCGAAAACCCAAATTTGTTATTCAATGATCAAACTTTGACTGATGCACAATCCCTGCTTACTGAAGCTTATTCTATTCAACAGCCAGGTCCGTTACTGGAGTCACAAACTAGCGATCTCAGTAGATTAGTGCAGATAGCATCTACGCCAATTCCAGTGGAAATCTATTCTGATGAACTGACTGAAGTGACTGTGTATCGTGTTGGTAGAATGGGTAAATTCCTCTTTAAACAGTTGGAGTTAAAGCCAGGCACATACACTGTGATAGGTAGCAGGGTCGGTTATGTAGATGTTAGACAAGAGCTAATAGTTCTACCCGGCAGTGATTTGGAACCAATAACAGTTCAGTGCATGGAGCCAATTTGATGACAGAGCCAGAAGATTGGACCCTAAGGATTTCTGCTAACGGTCAGAACCGTTGGTTTGGAAAAGAACAGCTTCCTGTTCATATTGGAGAGACAGATGATTGTGAAATCTGTCTAAATGAGATTAGGGGCTCGTTTCAGATTGGAGTTCTTGATGGAACATTCTTTATCCAATCAGGTAAGAATACACGTGGATTGAAAATTAATGACCAATTGATTGCTGGGTCTGAGTCGTTGAAAGATGGAGTGGTGATTTCTCTGGGAAGTTTTTCAGCAGTCTGTTCGCTTTTTGACGATCTTTTAACAGTGCGTACTTCAGCAAACATGAAGGGATTTGAAGGAGAAACTCAAGACCTTGAAGAGATTGCTAAAGAACCAGGTAAAGTAGAGGCAATAGAGATTGCGCCGATCTCATTTCGCCCGAAAATAAATAACAAAAACTTTGGTGAAAGGTTTCGTCCCAAGCGTTCAAGCCTGATTATTGGAAGCACATTCGGCATTCTTGCAATATTTGCTTGGTTTGCATTCACTGCAAAATCGGTTGAGTTTGTCATAGACCCGGTTCCTGAGGAGCTATCTTTACCGCGTACATTGTTCAAATTTCAAATGGGAGGTCGTTATCTTCTCAGATCTGGAACTCATAGAATTTCAGCTGAGTTGATAGGGTATTACCCCTTAGAAGAAGTAATTGAGGTTGGGCAGTTACCAGCGCAAACAATACAACTAGAATTTACTAAGTTGCCCGGTCTTATTTCTTTTTTTGCAGAGCCTGATATGCCAATTGATGTATTTGTGGATGGGGTATCTATTGGAACAACACCATTAGTAGATGTTGAGATTAGGCCTGGTATGCATCGTATTGAGTATGTAGCGGAGCGTTATCTGTCGCAAGTACAAGAGTTTGATGTAACAGGGGGGCATGAACGCCAAACATTATCTACCTCGCTTACGCCTAGCTGGGCGCCAGTAAGCATAAGTAGCTTTCCAGCAGGGGCTGAGGTTTTAGTGGACGGGGTTTTGTTTGGAGCAACGCCTCTTGTTCTAGAGTTAGGAGCGGGTGAAAGAAACGTGGAGTTACACTTAGATGGTCATAATCCATGGCGGGATTCACTTGTGGTCTTAGCAGATGAACCTATCGTAATACCAGAGGTCAGGCTTATAGAGGCAGATGGTCAGGTTGAGCTTGTTAGTAATCCGCCAGGAGCTGCCGTGAGTGTAGGCGGTATATTTCAGGGCCAAACGCCTCTAATGCTCCGTATTAGGCCTGGTCAAACACACATGTTAGGCCTCACTCGACCTGGATATGAATCCGAGACTCGGGAGTTAGTAGTTGATGCGGATAGCCAACAAATTGTTGAGGTTAATCTGGTGCCTCAGTTTGGAACAGTTGAGGTATTGAGTAATCCATCTGCAGCTCAGATATTTGTAGATGGAGAGTTACAGGGTACAACCCCAGCAGAACTTCAGCTTAATACTGTTAGTCATGAGATAACGGTTCAACTTGAAGGATTCACATCGCGGTCGATGAGTATCACTCCGAGACCAGGTTTTCCTCAGAAATGGGAAGCAAGCTTAGAGGAATTAAATACAGAGACAGGTTCAGGTTATTCAAGAGTAGTACAGACACATTTAGGTCAAGAGCTCAGATTAGTATTGCCAGGAGAATTTATGATGGGTTCTTCGCGCAGAGAACAGGGACGCAGATCTAATGAAGCGTTACGGGCAGTTAAAATTAGTAAAGCATTTTACCTTGGAGTGAAAGAGGTCAGTAATGGAGAATTTCAAGCTTTCCAGTCTGTTCATGATTCTGGGAGCTATTCTGGGGCCTCTCTTAATGAGCCAGATCAGCCTGTTGTACGGATTGCTTGGGAAGATGTAGTGCAATTTATGAACTGGCTTAGTATTGAGGATGGGCTGCAGCCAGTTTATGAGCAAGTGGATGGACGTTGGGAATTTGCTAGACCTTTAAGGAATGGTTATAGGCTTCCAACAGAAGCAGAGTGGGCATGGGCTGCCCGTTTTGCAGAACAGGAAGAGCCTCTTATTTATCCTTGGGGCCAGTCTTTGCCACCACCAGATCGTTCCGGAAACTATGCTGATGTTTCAGCTGCGAGTATATTGCCTACAACGCTAGTTACCTATAACGATGGTTTTGCGGTCTCATCGCCATCAGGGGGTTTTGAAGCTAATGCTATAGGTTTCTTTGATTTGGGAGGTAATGTTTCCGAATGGGTACAGGATTACTATGGGGTCTCGCGGGTTGCAACTGATGCAATTCAAGAAGATCCTTTAGGACCAGAAAGCGGACGTTTTCATGTTGTTAGGGGTGCTAGCTGGAGAAGCGCAACAGTAAGTGATCTTCGACTGGCTTCCAGGAACTATAGTTTGCAGGGCGATGAAAAAATCGGCTTTCGGATAGCTCGAAATTTAGAATGATTAATGATCGATTTGTTTGGGAAAGGTAAATTAGGGGTTAGTCAATGTCAGCATTAAGATCAGTTCTGACCATAGCTTTGCTAGGAGTTTTTTCGTTTGCTTCGGTAAGCCAAGAGACAGAAGAAGAACCTGAGCCTCACTCAGAACCAGCACCACCCCCTCCTCAGCCAGATACCCGGCCTCTTGATGAAATCTTTATACCTAGCCAAGAAATTGGTGCGGACGAGGAAATTGTTTTTCCTGTAAACATTTAGGTTGTCTTTACATATTGTAGTGAGCTTTAAGTAATGAAACGAAATCTACCGAATGAGTTTTTGTATCAGGTTTTTGCTTTGATTATTGCTGTAATAATTGTTCATGCTGTTTATGTCACAGTAGTTCGGCCACAAGCTGCTGCTGTCATAGCGGAACAGACTATACGTATACAGGAAGATTCTAATTACACTCCTCAACGTTCCTTGTATGTTCTTGTGCGAGATTTTGAACAGGAAGCATGCTTTATTCTGATGCTTTGGGCATTTGCCATTATGGGATTTAAAGCGCTTAAGGCAACAGGAGAGAGGCAGCTGTTGCAACAGGAATTGGTGCCCATTAGGGAAGGGGTACGCATTCTTCCTGAAGATACTCGTGAATATGCGCGCACTATCCAAGCTTTACCAGATACTATTCGAGGCATGTTGTTACCGAGAGTGCTTTTGTCTTCTCTTGAACGTTTTGGTTCTACTAGAAATGTTCAGGATGTATCTTCAGTAGCAAATACCCTTTGTGAATCAGAAAGTGAACGCCTTGAGTCTGAGTTATCGATGATTCGTTACATTGCATGGGCAATTCCATCCGTTGGTTTTATTGGAACCGTTAGGGGAATTGGAGAAGCGTTAAGTCAGGCGCATCGTGCAGTAGACGGGGATATTGCGGGCGTTACTCAGAGTCTTGGCACGGCTTTCAATAGTACCTTTATCGCCCTGCTAATCTCGATTGTAGTTATGTTTTTAGTACATCAACTTCAGCTTCTACAGGAACGGCAAGTATTCGATACCCAAACTTATATTGATCATAATCTTATAAGGCATATGCAGGCACGTGGGGGCGCATAGCGGGGAGAAGTGAAGACTCTTGCCATTGAAATTAATGATGCTGAGTTGGTTATTGCTGACCAGAATGGGGTTAAAGCAAAAGAGCCTGGTTATGCAGCATTAGTTAATGGGTCAGTAGTCACTGGTTTGGGTGCATATTCTCAGGCAAGACTTAACCCAAGGCAGACTAATAATCGTTATTGGGAAGACCTGAGCATGGAATCAGGGAGTGCGGGTATCGATTCGGTGGGTAGTTCAGCAGAATTAGCTTATAACCAACTTGACTCAATATGGAAACGATTCGGGCAAAGTGATATGGATGCATTGTTAGTGGCGCCAGCACATTACACGCATGATCAATTGGGTCTTTTATTGGGGATGTCACAGGAGTGCAATATGCCAGTGCGCGCAATGGCGAATGCCGGTGTTGCTGCAAGTACTCGTCCCTATCCTAACCATCAAATTCTTCATCTGGACGCTAGTTTGCACCGTGTCTCAGCATCAGTCATTGAGCAAAATGATGATGCTTTTGAAAAACATGAGCAAGGGCTTGATAGTGTAGGTCTTTCATCACTTTTTGATTTGTGGGCAGCTAGAGTAGCGGAAATTTTTGTTTTGCAGACGCGTTTTGATCCATTTCATCATGCAGAGACTGAACAACTTGTTTACGATTTTTTGCCTGTTTGGCTCGCTGAGCTTCAGGAACAGGGAGAATCAGAATTAAAGATTTCGCACAATGGAGAGGAGTATTGTGTAAATATACAACGAGAACATTTGTTGGGTGTGGCAGATGGGTTTTGTAAGGCTTTGATACAGCTTAGTTCGCAACTTCGAAAGCCGGAGACTGGTTTGGTTGTGCAATTAT
Source organism: Rhodospirillaceae bacterium (assembly GCA_002718345.1). Classification (GTDB taxonomy): domain Bacteria; phylum Pseudomonadota; class Gammaproteobacteria; order Steroidobacterales; family Rariloculaceae; genus UBA6522. Next base: position 75,210 of record PBDA01000031.1, on the reverse strand, counting down.
CTCATCGTCTCCATCAGTTACCAGGCATTACAAGCGAATTTGAAAAGATTGATAACACGCATGTGGTATCAATGAATGTCGGTGAGGCCGCGCTGGGTATGCTTAAGGGTCTAAAAAACATTAATCATACTAATAACCAAGTGAAATTATTGAAGCGATTGTCTTGGAGAGATGATGCGGTTGAGTTGGATACTCCACAGTCAGAAAAGTCAGTAACCTCAAGTAATAGTGATAATGTTATTAAGCCTTTGCAGCCTACACACTTGGTATACCGTGGAATTGCCTACGCTATTAATTCTGACGCTATTTATATTAGCCAGGCAGATGATGAAAATTTTTACAGCATAGTAGTAGGTGAAGACCCAGCAACTGTTTCTCAGCCCTATTGTGAAATTATTCGCAAGGAAGGGGTGCTCCGCTTGATAGATTTGAATCGATCAAATGCTTATGTGAATAATAAAAAGATATCGAGTCAGATTGACTTACATACGGCGGATGTAATTAGGATTGGCTCATCGGGGGAGGAATTGCATGTCATCGCAGTAGGGGGAAATATTGGCTCGTAAATCTCTAAATGTATTTTCATTATCTTTTCTTGATGCTATGACCTGCGGTTTTGGTGCTGTAATCCTATTTTTTATGATAATAAATGCCAATATTGATTTACGACGTGAGGCTGTACTCGATGATTTAGCAAGCGAGGTAGATCGAGCAGAGCTGAAGGTTTTGACGGGGCGTAAAAATCTTGTGCAACTCAAAAGCGATCTAGCAACACTTATCGAGGAATCAGCTGTTTTGCGTGCTTTAAGGGAAGAGGTGGTCACTGAAATTCAGGCTACTGAAGAGGAGTTCAGTACTCTTACGGCGGATTCAACTGCACGAGAAGCTGCAATTGAACAGCTTCGCTCTGAGTTGGAGGATCTGGAGAATGAGACTCAGAGACTCTCAGCTGCAAGCATCACGCCGGAAGATGCTGGCGATCGCATTCGTTCTTTTACGGGTGATGGAAATCGTCAATATCTAACAGGATTGAGAATGGGAGGAAATCGTGTTGTTATTTTGGTAGATGCTTCAACTAGTATGTTAGATCGCACGATCGTTAATGTGCTTAGACGCCGAAATATGTCAGTTGAACAGAAACTCCAAGCTCCTAAATGGCGCCAGGCAGTTGATACTGTGGATTGGTTGACCACCCAAATTGAACCGGGCACGCAAATACAGATTTATGCATTCAATAATGAGGCTTGGAGTCTTATCGATGGCAGTAACGGTCGATGGCAGACAGTTAACGATGGGAGTCTCCTCAACGATGCTGTACAAAATTTGCGAGAAACGGTACCTGAGGGACCTACAAGTTTACATGCCGCTTTTGCAAGCATGAGACCTTTAGACCCAAAGCCAGACAATATTTATTTGCTTGTTGATGGACTGCCTACTATGGGCGAGGTAAATCCCATAAATCCTGGTGTATCTGGAAGAGAACGTCTTGGACATTTTAATCGTGCTATCAGAGATCTTCCTTTTAACGTGCCGGTAAATGTAATTCTTTATGCAATGGAAGGTGATCCACAATCAGCGCCATCTTATTGGTGGTTGGCGCTAAGCACAGGAGGTTCAATGATGGCTCCTTCAGAGGATTGGCCATGAGGAAAAAACGTCGAGATGTTGATACAGGTAGCCTTTCTTTTTTAGATGTTGTCTGTTGTGGATTTGGTGCAGTAATCCTATTGCTCGTGATTACAAAAATCTTTGAGCCGATAAGGTTGGAAGAGACCCATGTTGAGCTTGAGAACCTCATAGTCAAGTATGAGCAGGAGTTAGAGGATATTCTTGGTGAGACCAGAATCATTAGCAGGGAGAGACTGGCTACTATAGATAATGTGGATCAGTCTGAGACCCAGATTGAGCAATTGCAGGCTGAGCTCACAAGGATACGGGCTGAATTTTTAGCTACACAAGGTGATGCAGAGTTTTCTAATGAATTGGAGGGACGCTTAGCTCAGGCAAAACAACGTTTAACAGAGGAAATGCAACGGTTACTCGCAGACTATAGGCCAGACCCTGACGATTATATGGTTGGAGGAATACCTGTAGATAGCGAGTACATTATTTTTATTATTGATACATCCGGAAGTATGCAGCGTTACGCGTGGACACGGGTTCAGCAACAGGTTACTGAGACCCTTCAAGTCTATCCTCAGGTGAAAGGAATACAGGTATTTAATGATATGGGCGAATATATGTTTGCTAGTTATCGTAATGAGTGGATACCTGATACTGAGTCGACGAGAGAGGCCATCATTGATGGTTTGAGAAACTGGTCAGCATTTTCAAATTCGAGTCCTAGGGAAGGTATTTTGGAGGCAATAGAAACTTTCTATGACCCCACTAAAAAAATAAGCCTCTATGTTTATAGTGACGATTTTTCTGCAGGCTCGATAAATGCCGTTGTACGAGAGGTAGATAGACGCAATCAGGCTGGTGAAGATGGTACCCGGAGGGTGCGAATACATGCTGTAGCTTTCCCAGTCTATTATGAGGTTACCAATGGAGAACTTCTGTCTTCTGCCCGATTTGCGGTACTTATGAGAGTGTTATGTCAGCGAAATGGTGGCACATTTGTAGCGTTACCTTCGTTACGCGGATAACCCTCGTCAGAATTCGCCATTTTTTCTGAGTGTTTTGCTAGTTTTGATCAGTCCTAGGGCACGGTAGATCTTCAATATAGCCAGTACCAAAACTTGAACTGGCGATTGAAGCAAAGGAGCCTTGCCATGATTAGATCTATAACCATCTTCTTAATTTTGCTCATGTCCATATCTAGCGGTTGGACCTCTGAAGCAGTATCAAAATCAAAACACGAGTCTCTTGGGATTGGTAGTGGTGCAGCTATAGGAGCTCTTGCCGGAGGTCCTGTTGGGTTGGTTTTTGGCGCAGCAATGGGGGCTTTTGTTGGGGATATATTGGATATGAAGCATGTTGCGCAATTTGAGTATGAGCGCAAGTGGACAAAGGCGCAGGCAGAAGTACGCTCACTAAATGCTTTAATCAAAGATAATGGATTTATCATTGCTTCGCTTGAGGCTGAGTTACAGGAAAATGATAGCCAAATGCAGTCAAGTGTTACTGATGCACTTGATATCAAGGTCCTTTTCACAACAAATGAAAGCAAACTGCCTGATATAACAGAGTCCAGGCTTGTTCGTTTGTCTGAGTTATTAGCTCGTCTTGATAACACTATGATTCGAATCGATGGCCATACAGATGCTCGTGGCTCATTGTTGGATAACAAGCAACTTGCTGAGGAGCGTGTTGCTGCTGTCAAGGAAGCTTTAGTCAGAGGAGGTGTACCTGCTAGCAGAGTCATTATGAATGCGCATGGGGAAGCTTTCGCTTCGGCTGAAGAAAATGATGTTGATGCGATGGCAATGGAAAGGCGAGTTGACTTAACACTAATCAGAAATACCCAGAACAATCGAGTAGCCCAACAGTAGCGGTCGGGTTAATCCTCAGGGCACGTCTTTTGGGGCGTGCCTTTTTTGTTGATGTCTGTATCAAGTCAATGATCAAAATTTAGCGTAATATCCACCGTCATCCGTTAACTTTATTTTTAAGCAACTAAAGCTAACAACGCTTAAAACAAAAAGGAGAGGCAGATGCGATTTTTTTCAATCATGATATTTTTTATGCTGAATACACTAACTTGGAAGATGGTAGAAGCGCAGTCTTGGACTCCACCAGCCGAAGTAGATCGTTGTCCATCTCAATGGGGTGCTGGCGACCAACTTGGCTCTGCTAATCTCATGGGACCTGCAGCGGTGATGCGCGCAGCGCAATTGATACGCCAAGGCGAAATTGTTGAGTTAGGTAATGTATTGCATGGCTCTATCCCGCTTGGATCAAGACATTTTGATCTTTTTCCAAAGCCTACATCGATGAATCCTTTGTCAAATAGAAGAGGATCAAATGAAGAACTCGTTGTTACCGAACTTGGACAAATTGGTACACAGCTTGATGGCTTTAGCCATCAGAGCATAGGTAATACTTTTTATAACTGTTTTCGGGTTGATGAAACAATGACTCGAAATGGGTTTACCAGCCTTGGGATAGAGAATGTGCCTATGCTTATGACTCGGGGAATATTATTAGATATCGCTGAGTTGAAAGGCGTTGATATGCTAGCTGAAGATTATGAAATTACAGTTGAAGATATCCAGGCTGAGCTTGAAAGGCATGATTTATCAATTGAATCTGGAGATGCTGTAATTATTCACACGGGGTGGGGTGTCCTTTGGGAGTTAGATGTCCCTCGTTATTTGCGTGGCGGGCCAGGCATTGGCGTAGAGGCTGCTGAGTGGCTTGCGGCTAAAAATCCTATGATTGTAGGCGCCGATAATCAGCCAGTAGAGGTACAGCCAAACCCTGATCCAGAGCTCTCTCTGCCTGTGCATCAAATTATGTTAGTTGTGAACGGGATTCATTTGCTTGAACGCTTAAAACTGGATGAACTTGCAAAACGAGATGTATATGAATTTGCATTTGTAATGCAACCCTTGAAGATACTCGGTGCAACAGGTTCAACGGTTAATCCAGCAGTGATTTACTGACCACGTAATTTATTATTGTTTTTTTGATTTACAGATACCTATTTATAAGAGGTAATAGATCTGAGGCATGTTCCGGGGTAGTGCATCTTGGGAGTACTTGAATAGGAATATTTTTGGTGAATCTTGAGATAACTTCTGCTGTTTCTTCGGATGAGATTGGTTGGTTAGTCGACTCATTTATAATTATTCCAGCTATATTGACCGCTTTTTCCTTCAACATGCCTATAGCTGTAAGCGTATGGCTAAATGTTCCTAGATAACTACCAACGATTAATAGAACTGGTGCATTTAGACTAATAATCCAGTCAAGTACTGTATTATTTTGATTTAGAGGAACCATGATCCCACCAATTCCTTCAATAAGTACCACATCTGCGTCGTAGCTTTGCCTACAGAATCCCACTAATTCCCTCAAAGAAATTCTGGATCCTTCTCGAAAGGCTGCCAAATCAGGAGAAAGTGGGTGCTTAAATGTCCAGGGACTTATGCTTGATATATTTTCAGAAGATATATCTAGCCCCATTGAATTTAAAAGAAGACCTGCATCGTTGGATCTCTCATTCCTTTTATTGAAACCTGTCAAAATTGGTTTAATTGCTCTAACACTGTATTTTTTTTTAAGTAATTGCTGGATTAGAACTTGTGCAACAAATGTTTTACCAATGCCAGTTCCTGTAGATGTCAAAAAAAATTTTTTCATTTTTTTTCTAGAATTTTCTGTACTTTTTTTGCGAAATCATATACTTGATCTTGGGTGTGAGTTGCTGAAAATGTACAACGTAACCGAGATGTGCCCTCTGGTACTGTGGGAGGCCGGATAGCTACTGCCAGGTAGCCTTGCTCTTCTAACCATTTAGATGCCTTGATTGTGCGTTCGGGATTCCCCAATTGAATAACTACAATTGGACTTTCAGGTGGCTCAAGGCTTAAAAAATCTGAAAAAAGACGGGCAAATGCTAATGGTCTATTTGTTAATTCGATATTAGTATCTATTATCTTTAGAGCTGCAATAGCTGCGGCCAGAGTTCCAGGTGGCAAGGCTGTTGTGTACATCAGACTTCTAGCTCGGTTACGCATCAGTTCTGTAATTTCTCTGTTTGCACAGAGATAGCCACCATAGGCCCCCACTGCCTTAGAAAGAGTGCCAACTTGCAATGGTACTGGTACCTCATAGCCATCAACAATGCTGGAACCTCGGCCTTCATGGATAACGCCTAATCCATGGGCATCGTCCGTCATCAACCATGCCCCATTTTTTTCGCATAGCTCATGTAATTCTAAAATGGGGGCAATATCGCCATCCATACTGAAAACACCATCAGTTAAAACTAAGCAATGTCGAAATAATTTTCTATGGGTAGAAAGCAGGTTACTTACTTCAGTTGTATCACGATGTTTAAAAGGGATAATGTTAGCATTTGCTAGCTTTGCACCAGCAAAAAGACATGAGTGGGATAATTCATCTATCAAAATCAAGTCATCACGGCCCACTAATGATGGTATGACTCCTACATTAGCTAGGTAGCCACTACCAAATATTACCGCGTCTTCAGTTCCTTTGATTTTAGAAAGTAATGCTTCGAGCTGACTATTAAGTGGATTGTTCCCACTGACAAGTCTGGATCCGCCGGATCCTGTGCCAAATGTTTGGGTGGCTTCCTGACTTGCTTTGATTACATCAGGGTGATGAGTGAGTCCAAGGTAGTCATTACATGAAAAAGAAATTAGCTTTTTAGCACTTCGGTGTATTTTTCCACCAGAAAAACGTGCGGTATCCGCCAGTTCTCGACGTAAGTCAAGTTTTTCAAGATCAGCCAGTTTGGCTTGCGCAAACTCTTTTAAACGTGCGTTGCTCAATCCCATCTCCCTTAGTATGGGCTTAGTTTTTAGGATAATTAATTTTCTGAGGGTACTAGCTTTTGATCAGAGCCAACAGCTCGTTAGTTTGTTTTTCCATTAATGTTATGTCATTAGATGATTCGACGTTAAGGCGCAGTAATGGCTCTGTATTAGAAGCTCTAACATTAAATCGCCAGTTAGAAAATTCCATACTTAGGCCATCAACGTATTCTGTCTTTAGGGCTTTTTCAGCATAATTTTTTTCTATTTTCTCGAGAATTTCTATAGCATTATCTACCTCGCGATTTATTTCTCCGCTAGCAGGGAAAAGACTGATCCGTTCATTAACTAGCTCTGATAATGACATTTTTCTTTGGCACATTATTTCAACCACTAAAAGCCAAGGGATCATTCCGCTGTCAGCATAAGAGAAATCACGGAAGTAATGGTGTGCACTCATCTCTCCCCCATAGATTGCATCTTCTTCTCGCATAGTTTGTTTGATGAATGCGTGCCCTGACTTACTCTGTATTGGTATGCCGTAGTTTTTTTGGATTATATCTAATGTATTCCATATTAGTCTGGGATCATGAACGATTCGCTCATCTTGAGACTTGGTCAGAAAGCTTTCAGCAAGAAGACCAACAATATAATACCCATCAATGAATCTCCCATTTTCATCAAAGAAAAAACATCGATCAAAATCACCATCCCATGCAATTCCTAAATCTGCTCCGGATTGTCTTACGCAATTACCCGTAGAGAAACGATTCTCCTTTAGCATTGGATTTGGTACCCCGTTAGGAAACGTACCGTCTGGTTCATGATTTATTTTTATGAACTCAAAGGGTAGGTGTTTTTCAAGTTGATCAATCACTGGGCCGGCTCCACCATTGCCGGCGTTAACAACAATTTTTTTGGAAAATAAATTATCAGTATCAATATAGGTTAGTAAGTGACTAATATATTCTGACATAAGATCAATTTTCTGCAGAATCCCAGATGTCAAAGGTTTTGGGAAATTTGCTTCTTCAGCCAATAATTTAATATCTCGTAGACCAGTATCTTCACTTATAGGACGGCATTGTTCCCTGACAAGCTTCATTCCATTGTAGTTTGGAGGGTTATGACTGGCAGTGACCATTATTCCTCCATCTAGTTTATTATGGAATGTCCCAAAATAAACAAACTCTGTTCCACCTACGCCTAGGTCAAATACATCTACGCCTGAGTCAGTTAATCCATCAAAAATAGCATTAGTAAGCATTTCGCTGGATAAGCGTACATCTCGACATAAAGCTATTTTTCTCGCGTTGATAAATTCAGCATAGGCCCGACTTATACTGTATGCGATATCTGGATTAAGTTCTTCAGGGACTCGACCTCTTATATCATATGCTTTAAAACAATTGATCTGATTCATTTTCATAGTAAGGTTATTGCTCTTAAGCGCGAGTATATCCAGACTTCGCTAATATTTATGTTAAATAATTTAAATTAAGGTTTTTTGATGAGTTGGAAGCAGCCATGGTTGCCTTATCGTCAGATGCAGAAAGCTCCTGGATCAATTATTGCAGATCGAACGGAGGGAGTACGGATTCACTTGAAAGATGGGCGAACACTTATCGATGGTATTGGATCTTGGTGGACTGCTTGTCATGGATACAATCATCCTCACATCAAAGCAGCTGTTATAGAGCAACTGAATCAAATGCCTCACATCATGTTAGGAGGATTGGTTCACGAACCAGTTCTTAGGCTTACTGATCGGTTGGTAAAATTGCTTCCTGGCCAGTTGAATCATGTTTTTTATTCGGAATCAGGATCTGTATCGATCGAAATAGCCATGAAAATGGCTTTGCAATATTGGACAAATAAAGGCATTAAGGGACGTACTCGTTTTTTGAGTTTTCGAGATGGTTATCATGGAGACACTTTTGGCGCCATGTCTGTTTGTGATCCTGAAGATGGGATGCATCACCTTTTTCAGGGTGTTTTAGCAGATCAAATAATGGTGGACTTGCCACGTGATAAGGAAAAGCTGATTGCATTTGAAAGTGTTGTTGCAAACCATGCAAATGAACTTGCAGGTGTAATGGTAGAACCATTAGTTCAGGCTGCAGCAGGAATGCGATTCCATGAACCAGAGACTTTAGCCGCCATTGCCGATATAGCTAAAAGGTATGGTTTGTTATTGATATTAGATGAAATTGCTACTGGTTTTGGCCGAACCGGAGCACTTTTTGCATTCGAAGAGGCTACTATTGAGCCTGATATAATTGCTCTTTCTAAAGCACTTACTGGCGGAACAATGCCTTTAGCAGCTACGGTTGCTACTGAGAAAATCTACGAAGCCTTTCTTTCTGACGATTATGATAAGGCATTAATGCATGGCCCAACATTTTCTGGTAATCCCCTAGGTTGCGCAGCCGCTAATGCGTCATTAGATCTATTTGAACGTGAGCCACGTTTATCTCAAGCAATGGCTATTGAGGCTCAGTTAAAGGCCGGGTTGACTATTTGTGAGGATTTTCCAGCGGTAGTTGATGTTCGTGTAAAGGGCGCCGTTGGCGTGGTGCAGTTTGAGCGTTGTCCAAACATTAATGTATTAAGGGAACGATTTATTTCTCAGGGAGTTTGGGTTAGACCATTTCGGGACGTGATTTATCTTATGCCTGCGCTTGTTATTAATTCCAACGACTTAAATCAATTAATTGATTCAGTAATCTTAGTTGCCAGAGATGCCTTCAACTAAAATAGAATTAATCTTTTTTGAACTTAGAATAATTCTGATTCATCGGGTTTTACTGCTTCACGTCCATCATAGCGATTTGGTATATGATCACCAGTCAACATATCTTTGTATGACATTCCGGGTGGGACCATTGGGTAAACCCCAGCTTCAGGGTCGATAATTACTTCAAGAAAAGCTGGTCCCTCGTAAGAGATAAATTCTTTAAGAACCCCAGGCACATCTTGTTTTTTGTCAAGCCGTTTTGCGTATTTAAATCCATCAGCCTTGGCAGATGCAACAAAGTTTTTCTTGCGCAATGATTTATCACTAGCAGAAAGTCGTCCTTTAAAAAATAAACGCTGCCACTGCATGACCATACCATCGCCATAATTATTGAGCACGAGAACTTTAATAGGAAGTTCATATGTTGTTACTGTTTCTAATTCGCCAAGATTCATACGTATACTTGCATCTCCATCTACATCAATAACTAATTTTTGTGGTTGACCAAACTGCGCGCCTATAGCAGCAGGCAGTCCAAATCCCATCGTGCCCATGCTGCCCGATGTCATCCACAAACGAGGCTGACAAAAATCAAAGTATTGCGCTGCCCACATTTGATGCTGGCCTACACCCGTTGAAATAATTGCCTGACCTTTGGTTATTTTATTGATTGTTTCGATAATATAGTTGGGCTGAATGAGTTTGCTATTTCGGTCATAATTCAGCGCATAGCGATCCTTAAGTTTTTTAAGGTGGTCATGCCAATTACCAAAATCTTTTTTGATTTCTTTTTGTGATCCATAGCTTGTAAGTGCCTCTAACGCTGGCTCCATCAGACCTACGTAATGCCAATCAGAATTTTTGACTTTATTAATTTCTGATGGATCGATATCAAAATGTAGAATTTTCTTTGCATTACGGGCAAATTTTGATGGATCACCGGCAACACGGTCATCAAATCTACTCCCCAAGGCAATAAGTAGATCGCAATCATCTACAGCATAATTGGCGTAAGCTGTACCATGCATTCCTAACATGTGCAAAGCAAGTGGATGCTTAGTATCGAAACTGCCAAGTCCCATCAGGGTGGTGACCACCGGGATTTTAAAAGTAAGAGCAAATGATCTCATTGCTTCTGCAGCATTTGCATTAATGACGCCTCCTCCTGCATAGATTAGGGGTCGCTCACTTTTATCTAGCAAATCAAAAAACTCACCACACATTTCATCAGTCATGGTGTTGTTATATGAAGCTTGAACTCGATTGTTGTATCCAGGGATTGGGAGAATACCGTCTCCACGATAAGGACCCACCCAGTTTTGAACATCTTTAGGAACGTCTATAACTACTGGCCCAGGGCGGCCGGACTGAGCAATTTCAATAGCTGACCGCATTGTCATTTCTAACCGTTCTGGGTCAGTGATCAAAAAAACATGTTTTGCTACAGAACCCATAACACTGTTTACAGGAGCTTCCTGAAAGGCATCGGTGCCGATTGAAGAAGTAGGGACTTGCCCGCAAATTACCAACATAGGAATGGAATCAGCAATACAATCACGGACCGGAGTCACACAGTTCGTTGCGCCAGGGCCAGACGTAACTATCACTGCCCCTACTTTTCCTGTTGCCCGAGCATAGCCTGAAGCCATGAAGCATGCGCCCTGTTCATTAGCAGGAACAATGAAAGAAATGGGATCTTCACCATTTGTCGTATTTTCTTCGTTATATCTGAAAACAGCGTCAAATGTTGGGAGAATAGCGCCACCACTATAACCAAAAATCGTATCAACACCCTGATCAGCGAGAATCTGAACAATCATCTCTGCTCCGCTCATCTCTACGCCAGTTAGTGGATGTGGTTTGTTTGTCTTGTTTTGCCTTTGTATCGTCATAGTTAAGAAAATCCAATTAACGTGCTGAGTGTTGATTAAAAGGTTTTACATTGCAATAGCTGCTGTTCTGCGCCAACATTCCCAGCTAAGGCTTATGCCGTACTATAGGAAATGGACGGACACAGTGCGACATATTATTTCAATTCTCCTTCAGAATGAGGCTGGTGCTTTGGCTCGTGTAGCCAATTTATTTTCATCACGTGGGTTCAATATTGAGAGTTTAAATGTTGCACCTACCCATGATGAGACTGTATCGCGTTTAACTCTCGTCACAGTAGGGTCAGATGAAATCATAGACCAGATTATCAAGCAGCTCGGCAAGCTTATAGATGTAGTAAATATTATAGATATGACTAAAGGAGATCATATTGAGCGTGAGTTAGTGCTTTTCAAGCTTTTATTAAATAGTGAGGATAAAAAAGAACTAATAGAATTAGCAAATAACTTTGAAGCTCGTATCTTAGATGATCATGAAGGGCACTATACTGTTGAGCTCCTTGGAGGCAGCGAAGAAATAGAGAAATTTATCTTGGCCCTTTCAGGACGAGTCGAAATTCTGACGGTAGTACGCAGCGGGGCTATGGCAGTGGCCCGTGGTGTGCCATTACTTACTCCTGGTTAGGCAACCTTAGCAGGATAAATAAAAGTGAATTTTTCTAAGGTTAACTCTGAGCGTTTTTCGCAGGCACAGCGAATCGTACTCAAAATTGGATCAGCATTAGTTATTAATGAAGATACTGGTGCCATAAAGCGTCAATGGCTTGAAGCTTTATGTGCTGATATATCTAGCCTACATAAGCAGGGCAAGAAAGTAGTGCTTGTATCTTCGGGTGCAATAGCACTGGGTATCAGGCAGTTGGGAATTAACCCAGTCCGGGCCCGGTTAGAAGAAAGTCAGGCTGCTGCTGCTATAGGGCAAATTCAACTGGCTCATGCCTATCAGGAAATTCTTGGGGCTTATGGTATAGCTGCAGCACAGATCTTGCTCACATTGGATGATAGTGAAAGCCGTAAGCGCTATCTGAATGCCGCAAGTACTCTTTCAACTTTATTGAATAATAATTCGGTACCTGTTGTTAATGAAAATGACACAGTTGCTACTCAGGAGATTCGTTACGGTGATAATGATCGTCTTGCAGCGCGAGTTGCTCAAATGGTTAGCGCGGATTGCTTGGTTTTACTGTCTGATGTGGATGGTTTGTATACAACTGATCCTGCCTTAAGTTCTGACAGTGATCATATTGCAGAAGTAAATGAACTGACAGATGAACACTTGGAGATGGCAGGTGGGCCTAGGTCGAGACATGCATGTGGTGGTATGCATACAAAGCTAGATGCAGCTCGTATTGCGATGTCGGCAGGTTGTCAAATGCTAATTACTTCTGGGCATTTGGAACATCCAATAAAGGCATGTCAAGAAGGAGCTAGAGGTACCTGGTTTTTGCCCAACACGAACCCACAGGCTTCCCGCAAGCAATGGATAGCAGGAACACTTAAGCCAAAGGGATCCGTTACTGTTGATGATGGTGCTAAAGCAGCACTTATTGAAGGTAAGAGTCTATTGCCTGCAGGAGTTACAGAGGTGAGCGGGGATTTTGAGCGCGGTGATGCGGTTAGCATTAAAGATAAAATAGGCAATGAGTTAGGCCGAGGACTTATTGCATATCCCTCCAATGAGGCGCTTTCCATAGTGGGTCTGCATTCAGATGAAATAATTAATAATTTGGGCTATCGAGGTCGAGATGAGCTTATACATAGAGATGATCTAGCGTTGATAAACGACGGGAGCGAATGATGGAGTCTGTTGGGAACAAAACTTCACAAGATCTACAGCTACAGATGAGGCTGTTAGGTGAAGCAGCAAAAAAAGCTGCTGATAAATTAACTCGAATAAATTCTGAAATTAAGACTGAGGCATTATTTTTAGCAGCTGAAGCAATTCGTAATTCAGTTGATTCCATACTTGCAGCTAATGCTGCAGATATGCAAAAGGCCGCTAAACGTAAACTTTCTAATGCGCTTTTAGATAGATTAGCATTAGATAACAACCGAGTATCTGCTATGGCCGAAGGTATAGAGAGTATTGCTAATCTTCCAGATCCTGTAGGTGTTGTGGTAGGTGAATGGGATCGGCCTAATGGCTTGAAAATTCAAAGAGTGCGTGTGCCGCTAGGTGTCATTGGTATTATTTATGAAAGTCGACCCAATGTGACAAGTGATGCAGGTGCGCTTTGTTTAAAAAGTGGCAATGCTGTAATCCTTAGGGGAGGATCAGAAGCAGCTCTTTCAAATGCAGCAATCCATTCATGTTTAGTTCAGGGGCTTGCTAATGCCGGGTTGCCAGAGACGGCTGTTCAATATATGCCCACTCAGGATCGTGAGGCAGTAGGCATCCTTTTGGGAGATATGTCTGAATTTGTGGATGTGATAGTGCCACGCGGGGGTAAGAGTCTAATATCAAGGGTGCAACAGGATGCGCGTATCCCGGTCATGGGACATCTTGAGGGGCTCTGCCACACTTATGTTCATGCCGCAGCAGATCTGGACATGGCTAGAAAAGTTGTGGTGAATGCGAAAATGCGTCGACCAGGTATCTGTGGGGCAACGGAAACTTTGTTAGTGGATCAAGCCATTAGTGATTCTCACCTGCAATTTCTTATTACTGATCTAATTGAAGCAGGATGTGAGGTACGTGGAGATGAATTTACACAGAAAATAGATTCACGCGTTAAGCGTGCTGAAGATTCAGATTGGAATATGGAATATCTAGAGGCAATAATTTCTGTTCGCGTGGTTAATGGCCTAGACGAAGCAATGGAGCATATACGGCAATATGGTTCTGGGCATACTGAGGCAATTCTCACAGAGGACAACTTGGCTGCAGAACGGTTTCTGAATGAACTAGATAGCGCAATTCTTTTGCATAACGCTTCAACACAATATGCTGATGGTGGCGAGTTCGGAATGGGTGCAGAGATCGGTATTGCTACAGGACGTATTCATGCAAGAGGGCCAGTCGGTGCTGAGCAACTAACTAGTTATAAATATGTTGTACGAGGTAGCGGGCAGACTCGACCAAAATAGCTAGCCTGACGCTCAACTTTGATTCGTGCACAAAGATATTTTTTAAAATAGGTTTTTAATCACCCCAGGCAGTAATGGCTTTTTTAAGCCTTGTGTATCCTTCCAGAAATCCAGGTCTTTCACCAGCGTAGACATTATCAAAAGTTGCAAGTGCTTTATCTAACCAATCATGAAGTGCTTGGTTATCAGGATTAGCATCTCTATAAGCATCACGTATTAGTACGAAGTGAATCCGAGGATCATAAGGGCGTTTAGTGCCACCCATTGATTCATCCCCATCTAACAGCCTCAGAAGCATGGCATCAGCTGAGCCGAGAGTTTGCTCGTGTATTGGTGGTCCCTCCATACGATACATGACTGATGTCATATCACGGCCGTTTCCTGTGGTGTACCCCATTTCACCCCATAGATCATCAACGCTTACACCAACATGATCGAGAACTTTTTCTCCAAATGCTCGAAGCGGGTCTGATACATCGGCAAGCAGGTCTGTTAGTCGGTCACCGTCAAGATCGGTTGCTAGAATGATTACATCTTCATTTTTAATGAGATCCCAAATTAGTATTCCATAATTAGTATCAGAAATATGTTGTTCGATTCTACCGCTCCAGCTATCCATACCATCTTTAAAATTTGCAGGTAATAAGTTAATTATGCGGTCGACCAATTCACGATGTTCCACATAACCATCGACCGCATACTTACGGCCCACCTCAAATTTTGTGCCTTCTAGCATCCATGAAAGAAGCCCAGAGTTAATGCCATCCTCTTGCGCCTGTGTTGGTTTGAAAGCTACCCGTCCAATTCTACCTGTCTCATGAACCATCTTTAGGAAACGACGGTTTGCATAAGCCATCTGAATACCTGGTGTGTTCATTTCGCTGTGTATTATTCCGGTTTCTGGGTTGACGTCGAAAAGAGCCTTATCTTGGGAGTATGGTAGACAAGGCATACAACGAACTACAGTTGTGCGTCCGTATGGACGAATATTACAGTAGACTCCCGCTTGTGTCCTTAGGGGCGCATTACCTGATTTTCCCATAACAACAACTTTTTTGCCGTGCGCATCATTTACATATGCATCACCTGCAGTTGACCATTTGATTGATGTACATGGCATATTCCCAAACCAGCTTAATGGGGCAAGCTTTGTGTCATGGCGGTACTGTGCCCACATAGGAACCGCATAAAAAGGAAGTTGCAGAACATCAATAGCTGCAATTGTTCCCAGTAGTGCATAAGCATCAGTAAGAGAATGGGCTACCGGATTTACCGTCCCGCAATGGTTTCCGCCTTTCCAGATTACTGCATCTTTATAACCTGAAGGTTGAATATCGGAGGGCTCAAACAGTTTTTCGAGGTGTCCAAATAGGTTTCCTCCCTGCGCCTCGGTCTGAGCAATCTTCATAAGATCAAGCATTCTCGTTTCTCCAAGAGATTAGAAATGTTGCCCATGCTACTTTAATCATGGGATACAAAAGTCGGCTATTATACGAGCGCGTTACTGAGAATCCGACTTTTCTGATTTTTCTACTGGTTTAAAAATTAGGCTAGGTCGGTCGCCTCGCCGGGAATACAAGTGTTCACTTGCCATATCGTCAAGTTTTATATCGCGTTCTTCAGGTGTAGCAAACCAGTGGAACTGAGCCCAGTCTGAACCAAGCAGTGCTATGAAAGCATCTCCTTTAGGAAGACTTACACGAATACCGTAAGGTTTAGAATTCTTTTGGGCGCTGCTTAAATTATGTGAGTGACAAATTTGCATAATCTTAGTTCTATAGATATTAAAAGTTTTGTTAGAAATTTGCGCTTATTTGGCTGATTTTGGCGCTGATTTATCTGGTTTGAGTGAGTATATTAGCTCTGAGATTTAATATGTATATCTTGTTGAGGAAATGGAATTACAATTTTTGCTTCATTGAAGGCTTTATATACGTTCCTATTTAGTTCATGTTCAAGGCGTCCCCTCAGAACGGGTTCCTCTACCCAAGCAAGGAGCTCAAAATCTAGGCTTGAAACACCAAAGGCACGCAAACGCGTTATTGGGTGTGGTGTATCGCAAATCTCAGGGTGGGACGATGCAACTTGAAAGAGGATGTTTTCAACTTCATCAATGTCGCTTCCATAGGCAACACCAACTTTTACCCTAATACGGAATTTTTCATGGGGCCCGCCAGTCTCATTAATAATTTTGGCATTACCCATAAGACTGTTGGGGACACTAATTTCAACATCATCGCGCGTGAGTAGTCGCGTACTGCGCAGGCCAATATGGGTAACTTCGCCCCTTTCTCCAGTATCAAGATTAATGAAGTCGCCCACTTTAAACGGTCTATCTGCAAGAATAGACATGCCGCCAAAAATGTTTGAAAGCGCATCTTGAGCGCCAAAGCTTAACGCTAATCCCACTATTCCAGCCGATGCAATTAATGCGCTGACATTAATTCCCCATGCCAGAAAAATAAAATATAGAGCACTGAGAAAAAGTAATAGTTTTGCGGAATTATCAAAAAGAGGAAGTGTTGAGGGCTGAACAAACTCATACCTGCCTTTTGCTCTGCTAAGTACAGTTAGAACTACACGTGTCAGTCTAATAAAAAAACCAAGCCATACTAAAACCGCAATAGTTGTCAAACTTGCTAAGGTAACGTCAATAAGAGGAACAGGAAAATTCAGACGAAATGTTGCCAACGCCAAACTAATAAAAAAAATACTTACAAAAAGTGGTCTCTTTAGGGCTGAGATTACCTCATCGTCAAGAGCGCTAGAGGTTCGGGCTACAAGTTTTTCAAGTGTGGCAACAATTAGATGTTCTGCAATTAAAGCGAGAATTAGGCCAAGAACTACAATGAGTGCTGCTTGCAGCCAAATGTAAGGGCTAATCCATTCAATCCAAGGAAGACTTATATCAGCAAGGGTTTCAATTTGGTTTTCCACTTTTTAGTTTAGTATCCCAGTTATAAACAAGTTAAATTTCGCTGCACGACGACCCATAAGTAAAGCAACTATAACAGCGGTGATGCCGCATCATAATTTTTTTTTCTATGCTTTCTTTTAGATCGCTACCAAGGTCATAAGTTTCATCATCATCAACTAATGTGCATGCATAAATTCGCATTTTCCCATTTTTTTTAACTACCATTTTTGAGAATGAGCACATGAATGCTTCCCTAGTTTTTTTGGAGTGATAGGTGGTCATGCAGTTCTCTGTAATAGAGGGTACGGTAGGTGTTGATCCTGGTGTAAAGAAATCCGGGAAAGACACGATTGTCGTGTTTTCAGGAATCCCCTGTTTTCTGAATAAAGTACGATATATCCTATCAATAGCATTGCTATCTTCATTGATAGTCATTTGCCTGGCAACTGATATTTTGAATCCTTTCTCATCCAGAGCCTTTAAGCTTTCTAGAGATTTTTGGAAGCTTCCAGTGCCTCGTCCACCATCGTGTTTTGACTCATCGTGATAGTCGATACTTATCCGGAATGCAACCTGATTTGGTTGATAAATGAGCGAATCTAGTTGATTAATTCGTTTTAACAGGGGATCAGTACCATTTGTTAATACCAAACAAGGCTTTAAATTTGAAGCGTATTCAAGGGTACGCACAAAGTCTTTTACAATAAAAGGCTCACCACCGGTAAATGAAAACTGCTCAACACCTAGTGATACAGCATCTTCAAAAAAAGGAAGGGTATCTTCTAGAGTTATTCGTTCAAGACGGTTGTCGCCAGGTTTTGAGCCTTCCAGGCAAAAAGGACATGCTAGATTGCATGCTGTTCCGGTATGGAACCATAGTTCTCGCAACTGGATGGGCTTTATATAACCCCTAGGCTCACCGCTTGGGGTATATCTGAGCAAATCCAACGCCACGCTCACTTCTTTGGCTCCTGGTCGGCGGTAAAGTTTTGGGCTTTGGGTGCCATATAGTAACTATGAGCTAATTTTTCTGCCTGTGTACCTAAAAGATAGCGTATCACCAATATGCGGTTTTTTAGGCTTTGTTTTATCCAACCTCCTTGAATCCAGCGCCTTGGCGAAACTCCAATTGGCGTATTTAGAGATTGAAATTGTGTTTTCTTGCGTAGATTTTTTACTAAGCGAATTTCTTCAAATAATGGTTGATTATCAAATCCTCCGCAGTCCAAATAATTTTGTCGTTGCATAAACAGACCCTGATCTCCGTATGCAATTCCACCAAGTAAAATACGAAATTTTATTAGAGATTCAAGAAATATTTTTTTCCAAGTTCGTTCTCCTGTAAATCTAAATTTAAAGTGCCCGCTGCCATAGTTATTCAAACATTTTGTCTCTATTATGTTTAGGCTTTTAGAGTCAGGGACTGAATCAGCATGTAAGAACCACAATACAGCTGCTTTAGTTAACTTAGCTCCAATATCTAGCTGTGTTCCTCTACATTCATGAGCTGTAGTGTATTGGCAGTTGTTATCAGCACAAAAATTTAATAGCACTTTATTCTGTTCTGCTGATACCACAACAATCTCAGCCGGTTGTTTGGGCCAATTTCGAATGCGATTTATCAGTGAGCAGCATTTTTCTGTGTCACGAAAAACAGGTATGACTATGGCAATATCAAAATGCTTATTCACTGTATTTAACTTGCATTATTCGTTCTTTTGGAACCAAATATTAAGTAGTTTTCTTGCGATAGGAGTGATTCGTTTTCGGTTATAAGTGTCTGCTAAGCGTTTGAGATACTCTCCTCTTGTCGGATAGGGAATGACTGCTTTCCCAAGTGCCCTGAGGCCTATGTTATTAGCCATGGCAACACAAATGGATGCTATTTGTTCGCCAGCATCACGGGCTACGATAGTTGCTCCAAGAATGTTGTCTCTTTTAGAAGAAGTAAGTACTTCAACAAAGCCTGTGCGATCTCCTCTTGTTTGACTTCGGTCTAAGTCACCTAATGCAATGTTATACGTATCAAAAGAGACCCCTTGGGCCGTCAGAGTTTCTTGGGTCTCTCCAACGCTAGCAACTTCAGGATTTGTATAGGTGCAATGTGGCACTACAAGTTTATCTGTTGTCGCCGTGGGAGCAAATAATGAATTCTGTACGACAATACGCGCATGAGAATCAGCATTATGTGTGTACTGAAGCTGTGAGCAGACATCTCCTGCGGCAAATACTTTAGGGTTGGTTGTTCGAAGCTTGTTATCAACTGCTATTAGTCCATTCCGAAGCTCTATACCAATAGACTCTATCCCTAGGCTGTTAATGTTTGCTTGACGCCCTGCAGCGACTAAGATTTTCTCGACCCTTATCTTTCCTTTGTCAGTACATACTATTAAATGAGTATCAGTTTTTTTTATTTCAGATATCTTTGTTCCAGTGAATAATTGGACGCCGTCATCAAGTAGGAATTGAGTAACCATGTCGCTAGCTTTTGGGTGTTCTTTTGAAAGTATTTTATCTGCTATTTCAAATAAATTTATTTTGATGCCAAGCCGGGAAAGTGCTTGACTGAGTTCACAACCGACAGGGCCTGCGCCAAGAATTGCAAGGTCTTTTGGTGGTTCAGTCAGATTAAAAACAGATTCATTGGTTAAAGGGTGAGATTCTGATAGCCCAATTAAGTGAGGAAATTTTGGATTGGATCCTGTAGCAATTAGTGTTTTTTGTGTAGTTAATTCTTGCTCGCCAACCTTTATTGTTTTTTCGTCAAGAAAACTCCCAGTCCCAAGAAAGACATCAACGCCTTTTTTGACATATCTCTCAACTGAATCATGTCTGGCAATCAAATTTCGGGTTTGTCTCATCCATGAAAATGCGTCATTGAATGTCGGGGATGATTTATGTTTTGTAAACTCAAGCAAAGCCTTAGAAGGTACACAACCAACATTGAGACAGTCGCCGCCCATTCCTCTCTGTTCTATAAGCGCTACTTTAGCGCCTAGTCCAGATGCAGTAATTGCGGTAATTAACCCTGCAGGACCTGCACCTATAATTACCAAGTGATAACACTTTTTTGGGATTGGGTTACGATAGTTTTGCGGAAAAGTTAGTTTTTGCCAGTTTTGATCATACTGTGCGCCTGGGTAATCGGGGGAATTTAGTTCAGTCGTAAGCACTAGTCCGGGCTATCTACCATTGTTCTATCTAGCTTTTTATGGAGCGTTTTATTTGCCATGCGCATAACAATTGTAAGTAGTATAAGTGTTGCAACCAATCCAGCAATGAAAAATAATTGTTGAATGTTTTCATATTGTATTTCTGAGCTAGCAAGCCCTGAAATATTTTTTGTAGCAGCTCCTATAGAGACATATATAGTGATGCCAGGAGCCATTCCAATCCAGGATGCCAGTATGTAATTTTTAAAAGTAACAGCTGTCAGGCCTAAAGCGTAGTTCAAAATGTTGTAAGGGAACAAAGGTGATAAGCGCGCTAGGAGAATTATTAAAAATCCCTTTTCTTTGGATGCCGTGTCTAATGCATTGAATAATGGAAATTTAATAAACTTATTGCTAACCCAATCCCGCGCAAAGAATCGGCTGATTAGAAATGAACAACATGCGCCTGATAAGCTTCCTGCCGAAACTATTGCAATACCCAAAGGGATGCCAAATAGAAAACCAGCAGTGACCGTCAAGATAGTGCCGGGGATAACAAGGATAGTTGCTATTGTGTAAGCTGTTATATATGTGAGCCCCGCTAGTACCTGATTTTCATCTATCCATTTACTTCCAAACAAAATCCAGTCAGAAACTGGAAAAATTGTTGTTACAGTTAGCGCTGTAAGGGCTAAAACGACTAAAAGGATAAATTTCAATTGGTAAATCCTTCTGTGTTATTTGAAGTGCTGTCTTGAAAGTCTTTCAAGTTATCCTTTATCCAGTTAAAGAGGTTTTGTCTGGTAATTCTACTTATAGATGCTAGGTCTTTTTGAGCATAGAGTAAGTCGCGTTTGCTATCGATATCATAAAGCGTATGTAGTTGCTTAAATGTTCGTTTAGATTTTTTGCAAGTATTTTTTAATTCATCACATAGACGACTCGTGCTCCATGGGAGATTGCATAAGTCTGGCCACGCATGCTGAGCACCCATTAGCACTACGCCGCCATCAAGTGACGGACCTAATACCACATCACTTTGTTGAAGTTCATCAGCGGCTTTTCTTAGGTAGTTTGGGTTTAGTCCAGGGCAATCCATTCCAATATATATGATTTTTTTTACGTTCTGAGAGCGAAGAATTTTATCTACGTGATTGATCCTCTCTCCTAGATTACCGTTTCCTTGTGATACGACTTTCATAGGTTGCCTAACTTGGGAATCAAGCCACAGTCTATCGCCTAGGTTTGCTGGAGAGAACCAAATTTGGCCATGCCAATCATTGAGGTCCTCGAGTGTGCATTCCCACAAAAGCTTTGCCACCTCAGAAGCACATTTTCCTATTTCCAATGCCAGTCGACTTTTAGCGTTATCTGGAGACTTGAAAAACAACACTAGGTGTACGTCTGTTGAATATTTTTTATTCATTAAATTGAGGATTAAAGTTATATATTCTGGTTTGATATAGTGCGCCACTTATAACATAGGCATAGGTTTCAAGAATGGTAAGACTTGTAATTAAGAATAGATCAGGCCAGTTATTAGAGCATGATGGACAATCTGGTATTTCATTAATGGAGAATATCCGAGAACTTGATGACAGTGTCGATGCTATTTGTGGAGGTCTTTGTGCATGTGCTACATGCCACGTTATCGTTGATCACAATTGGACTGATCAATTAGCACAGAGGCAAGAAGAGGAAACTCAGCTTCTTAGCGATTCAGCTTGCTATGTTGAGAAACAATCACGCCTTAGTTGTCAGATTCTCCTGACCGAAGATCTTGATGGCCTAACATTTACTATTGCACCGGAAGAATTCTAGTTAAATCATATAGATAGGGAAATGAAGCATGACTTAAGTGTATGATTTATTATGAAAAAATCGATTGGTTTTTTCTATATTACTTGGAATAATATAGATATTACGAATAATAATTAACCAATCAATAGGAATAAAAACGTGGTCAAGTCTAATTTCAAGATTTTTTCTTTTGTTTTAGTTTCATGGTTCCTGAAGGCTTGCTCTTCAGAGGTAACAGATGGTGAAGATGTATTGGCGGTACTTGTTGAGGGGACAGGTACGTACACACGTCCCATTTCCACAGAATCAGCAGTTGCCCAAGAATTTTTTGATCAAGGGTTAAGACTCACTTGGGGTTATCATTTCCCCGAATCAGTAGCTTCTTATCAAGAAGCATTACGACATGATCCTCAGCACCCAATGATTTATTGGGGGTTAGCATTATCTTTAGGCCCTGTTCCAAACAGTCGAGCTTTTGATTTGCCGGATGATCCACATGGTGAAGCAAAAAAAGCTATTGATAGGGCAATGGAATTAGTAAATAACGGCAATGAAAGAGAACAGGCATTTGTTCAGGCTCTCAGTGTACGTTTTGATTATGATCTCTACCCTGATCGTGATGACCGAGATCAGGCTTATCTGAGAGCTGCTCGGAATTTGTTTGAAACTTACCCAGAAGATCCAGACGCAGGTACTCTTTTGGGTGATGCATATATGATAACTAGGTTGCGGAGAGACTACTGGGACAGTGATGGTAGCCCTCTTCCAGGTACTGAAGAAGCTGCTACAGCATTAGAACGAGTAATGGAAATTCGTCCTGATCATCCGGGAGCGAACCATCTTTACATACATCTTTATGAATCTTCGATTATGCCAGAGCAAGCTTTGGCAGCTGCTGATCGTCTAGCTCCGCTTATGCCAGGGGTAGGACATGTTGTGCACATGCCGGGACATATTTATTTACAGGTGGGCCAACACGATAAGAACGTAGAACACAATCTACGATCTGCTGAAGTAGATGGTGAATTTTTAGAGACGTGGGGAGACATCCCGTTTCCTAGTACAGGAACCTATCAACTGTCAGCACAGAACCACCGTAGACATTCTTATGATTTCGTTCGCTACTCTGCCACTATTCAGGGTAGTTATGATTTAGCTATTCAAGCGGCAACAAATGCACGCACTCATGAAACAGAGTTGCGAAGGCAACGTGGTCAAGCAGATAAAACCATAGCCTCTCGTTGGATAGTCCATAAAGTTTTTGGTGGTTGGGATGAGCTTATTGCAGAGGAAAGAGTCGGTGAGGGGCAGCAGTATCTGGATGGTATGTGGCACTACACACAGGGTAGCGCTCGAACCGCACTTGGGGAGTTCGATATTGCACGAGAACATCTTGAACAGTTAAGAAGTGTAGTTGCTGATCCAGTTTCAGCTACTCTTATGCGCAACGCGACTCCTGTATCTGTCCTTATGGACATAGCTGCTTTGGGTCTTGATGGCGAAATAAAGCAGGCCGAAGGTAAATTGCAAGAAGCCATTGCCTCCTTTGGAGCTAGCGTGGCGATCGAGGACAGCCTTGGGTACACGGAGCCGCCGGATTGGCCTCAATCAATGAGGCATTATCTTGGTGCTGCTCTGCTTGAGGCTGGAAGACCACGAGATGCTGAAAGAATTTATCGTAAGGATTTAACTAATAATCCAAATAATGGTTGGGCGCTTTTTGGTCTTTGGCGGAGCCTAGAAAATTTAGGAAAGACTGAAGAAGCAGCTCTTATTTATGCTAACTTCGAACTAGCTTGGCAAGATGCAGATGTTCAGTTAACTGCTTCGCGTTTCTAGCCGAATTTTTTAAATTAACGACGGCGTTTACTAGTTATTATCAGTCTAAGTCTGTAATAACGACTTGAGATGCTTTCTTGGCTTTCTCTATAGCAGTCTCTACTGTCTCGGCTCGAGCTAAGGCAACTCCCATTCGCCGACGACCTTGAACCTGGGGTTTTCCAAAGAGACGAATTTGTGTGTCTGGTTCAGTCAGAGCTGAATCAACATTTTTAAAGACGACTTTGTTTGAATCACCTTCTGCCAAAATCACGCTTGATGCTGATGGACCATGATTATGTAGATTAGGAATTGGAAGTCCCAGAATGGCTCTTGCATGTATCGCAAATTGAGAAAGGTCCTGCGAGATCATGGTCACCATACCAGTGTCATGAGGGCGAGGTGATACTTCGCTGAATATCACTTTGTCATTTCGTATGAATAGTTCTACTCCAAAAATTCCCCAACCTCCAAGCGCAGTAGTGATTTTTTTTGCTACCTCTCGCCCACTTTTTTTAGCAGACTCGCTCATGGCTTGAGGTTGCCAGGACTGACGGTAGTCTCCGTCAATCTGTACGTGGCCTATCGGTTCAAGAAATGAAACGCCACCAATATGTTGAACTGTCAGTTGTGTTATCTCGTAATCAAATTCTACGAAACCTTCTACGATCACTTTCCCTGCGCCTGCACGGCCTCCTTCTTGTGCGTAGTTCCATGCACCGTCTATATCCTCTTCTGTTTTTATAGTGCTCTGTCCTTTGCCAGAAGAGCTCATGATAGGTTTTACGACACAGGGAATTCCGATACTTTTTACAGCGTTATCAAATTCTTCCTTGGTGCTTGCAAATTTGTAGGGGGAAGTAGGTATGCCCAATTCCTCTGCAGCCAGTCTACGAATACCTTCACGATTCATAGTCAGCTTTGCAGCACGGGCTGTTGGAACGACTGTAAAACCCTCTTTCTCAAGAGAAGCTAGTTCATCTGTCGCAATGGCCTCTATTTCAGGGACAATTAGATTAGGTTTTTCAGTTGTGATTACTTCTCTAAGCTCAGGACCATCAAGCATGTTGAGTGAATAGCTGCGGTGTGCAACTTGCATTGCGGGTGAATTTTCATATCGATCGCAAACTATAACCTCGACACCAAGTCGCTGTAACTCAATTACAACTTCTTTGCCAAGCTCTCCGCCGCCACATAGTAATACTCGTGTAGCTGTTTCGGTACCAGGTGTGCCAATAGATGTCATCTCATCAACCCCTATCTTTTATTTTTCAGTTTGGTTTCTTTGGATGATAGCTCTTTGCGCTAGATTGTCGGAATTTTTCTGCGCCTTAATGGTGCGCCATATGCTTCATATTGGTGCGGGATTTAATTAGGTTTTAGGATATTATTATTCTAACTTATTGAAAATATTGAATATAATTTTTTGGCACGGAATATGCATACTTATTAAGCATAATAAATTTACTTAAGAGGATTTAGCAATGACAAAGAAATGGCAAATATATTTTTTCTCCTTGATGTTAATGCCCGCGATCTCAAATGCTCAGGTTTCGGCTAATGTTGGGATGGTAAGTGATTACATTTTCCGTGGCATATTTCAAGAAGACTCATCGGCTTATGCTGGTATCGACTATGAGGACGAAAGTGGTTTTTATGTGGGGACCTGGGCAGCCGATGTAGGCGAGGGTCTCGAGACAGATCTTTATTTTGGTATGGGCGGTGATTTGACCGATGGGATCAGTTGGGGTGCTGGCTACACCGGTTACTACTACACAGATGGGTGGGATGACACCTACCACGAACTTAATCTTGCATTAGGTGCGGGTAATTTTTCTTTTGATGTTGCGATTGGTAAATACGATACATCACCTAAGGCTGAAGACTATACATTTACGTCGATAGGATATGACTTTGGTAACGGGCTTGGAGCCAGTTTCGGTACTTTTGGCGGTGACTCGAAGGGTGAAGTTGTAGAGATTGGTTATGGCTATGATTTTAATGGGCTCGATCTATCTGTGACGCTAGTCATAGTGAGTGATGACTTACAAGTTTATGAGACAAAAACGGTAAGTGGTGGAGGAGCTACCAACGCTTTGGTATTTGGTATCAGCAGATCTTTTGATCTTGGTCAATAAATTAGATTTAGTGAGGCAGAGCTATGAAACTGATTACAGCAGTTATTAAACCATTTAAGTTGGAGGATGTCCGCGAAGCACTAGCAGAGGCTGGAGTTCAGGGCATGACCGTAACCGAGGTTAAAGGGTTTGGTCGACAGAAAGGCCATACTGAGCTTTACAGAGGGGCAGAGTATTCAGTGGACTTTGTTCCTAAAACAAAAATTGAAGCAGCTGTTTCAGATGAATTAGTGGAGGTTGCTGTTGAAGCAATTGTTGGGGCAGCCAACACCGGATCCATCGGAGATGGAAAGGTTTTTATATCTAATTTAGAGCAGGCCACTAGGATTCGCACAGGAGAAACTGGCGACCAGGCTCTGTAATAACAAGTCAATGAATAAGGAATTAAAAATGTTGAGTAATTTTTATACAAAAGGTCGTGCTTCAGTTTTACTGGGGTTGGCAGTTCTCATGCCAGGATTAGTTAGTGCACAGGACGCACTGAATTCTGGGGATACAGCGTGGATGCTAACATCGACAGCATTGGTATTGTTTATGACAATTCCTGGGCTCTCTTTGTTTTATGCTGGTATGGTAAGAGCTAAGAATGCTCTATCTGTGATGATGCAGTGTTTTACGATCTGTTGCCTTATGACGGTTCTTTGGGCTTTATATGTATACAGTTTGGCGTTTGCTGACGGTGCTTCATTTGTTGGGGGCTTAAGTAAGGCATTTATGGCTGGTGTTACCGTTGATTCAGTCAGCGGAACTATTCCAGAATCAGTCTTTTCAATGTTTCAGTTGACATTTGCGATCATAACACCAGCTCTCATTGTTGGCGCATTTGCTGAGCGGATGAAATTTTCGGCTATGCTTCTGTTTATGGCTATCTGGGTTAGCATAGTTTATGCGCCAGTCTGCCACTGGGTATGGGGTGGTGGTTGGCTTGGAGAGATGGGCGTACTTGATTTTGCTGGGGGCACAGTTGTGCATATAAACGCAGGTATTGCAGGGCTGGTTGCAGCTATTGTTCTAGGGAACAGAACTGGCTATCCACAACTGCCCATGAAACCCAGTAACCTTGTGTTAACAATGGTAGGCGCTGCCATGCTATGGGTTGGTTGGTTTGGGTTTAATGCCGGTAGTGAGCTAGCAGCAGATGGTGTTGCAGGAATGGCTATGGCAGTAACCCAGATTGCAACAGCTGCGGCGGCGCTTACTTGGATGTTTGCTGAGTGGAAAAGTCATGGCAAGCCAAGTGCATTAGGACTAGTATCCGGCGCAGTAGCAGGGCTGGTTGCTATTACACCTGCATCAGGTTTTGTAGGGCCTATGGGGGCACTTGCTATTGGGGTTGCATCAGGTTTCGGCTGCTACCTTTGCGTAGTAAAGGCCAAGAGAAATTTTGGCTATGACGATTCTTTAGATGCATTTGGTGTGCATGGTGTAGGTGGAATTATAGGCGCAATTCTAACGGGTGTTTTTGTAGATGCAGGTCTTGGTGGAGCTGGTCTTGGGGATGGTGTAAGCATGGCTTCTCAGGTTTGGCTTCAGGTTATTGGTGTTGTGGCAACAATCATTTATTGTGGCGTTGTAACTTTCATTATTCTTAAGGTTCTCGATAATGTAATTGGCTTGAGAGTAAGTGAGCAGGATGAACAGCAAGGGCTAGACTTAACGCTTCATGATGAGCAGGGCTATAACTTGAATATGGGCAGCTAAAATTTACTGTTCATGGTGTTCTTGTACGCATCGCTTCTGGCGAAAGTTGTGTCAGAAGCGGTGCTAACTGCCCAGTATAAACTTTAATTATTTGTCTCTAATCTAATTTTCATGTGTCCTTTATCTAAGAGAAAAAGGTTAGATAAAAGTTAATTCCTTTTACGTGCTATGCTTGCTCCTCTCATCATTCGAGAGCTCTCATACTGACTCATGAATTTGTCTAGGAAATTTGATCGAATAGCAATTGCATTATCTGCTATTTGTATTGTCCACTGTTTGGGCGTTACTTTGTTTGTCTCTCTACTGCCCCTGGCGGTAGTTGCTTTCGGAGGCCACTTCCATGGGTTGATGCTTTGGTTGTTGGTTCCCACAAGTGCAATTGGATTTTTTTTCGGTTATAGAGAACACAAGCGAGCTTTAATAGTGTTATCAGGTTTAGGTGCTGTAGGACTTATTAGTTACGCAACTTTGGTTGGCCACGGGCAATGGGAAGAGTGGGTAGAGGCTGTAGTAACTTCACTTAGTGGTTTTATGCTTGTCGGCGCACACTGGCTAAACTTCCAAGAAGTACGACGTGTCCATGTGCATGTCCATCATTAAGAAGTTTTTTCAATCTCAATTAAGTTTTCCAGAGCGTACTATCCTTCCATTTTTCATTTCTAAAGCTCTATTGAAATGAGAAATATTGCGGTGTAAGTGAGTTGCACATACAAGCTGTGTACCATGTGAAATGCTTTGATCAAGACCCTTTGTGATAAGTTTTAAATTTTCTGGATCAAGACCTTCCCAAGGCTCATCAAGTAATAAAACTTTTGGCCTGTAAACTAGTGCTCGAGCAATTAAAACTCTTCTGAATTGTCCATAAGAAAGCGACCTAACGTTACGCTCTGCGATTTCTCCTAATTCGAATTGCTTAATCAGTTCATCAACTCGTGAAGTTTCTTGTGAAGATAGTTTTCTAGTTTGTCCAATACTTGAATCGAATCCCGAATTGATGCATTGCTTTGCTGTTGATGGATACCAGTAACCGGCCTGCAATTCTGGTGATACCCATGCTATTTGTTGACGCAATATCCAAATATTCTCAGGATTATCTATGCCAGGGAAATTTATAGTCCCTCCAATGGCAGGACGAAGTTGTCCATGAAGCATTCTCAGAAAGGTGGTTTTACCTGCACCATTTGAGCCTGTTATTTGCCAATGTTCCCCTTCTAGGAGTCTCCATGAAATATTAGTTAGTGTTTGTCTTTCATCTAGCCATATATTTGCATTTTCTATATCAATAATTGGTTTTATAGTTATTGATTGATTTAGATTAGCTCGATCAATTTCTATTTTTATTGATGGAGCTGGGGCTTCTGCATTTACTGGTGCAGTTTTGGATAACTCCTCAAGATATTCAATATGGCCCTTTTTAAGTTTAAGTATCTTATTTAATGAGAGTGGAAACTCACTTACCTCATGATATGAGCATAGTATTGAAATTTTTTTGCTAACTTGATCTATTGTTTTGTTGAGATTTTTTCTTGCAGTGATATCCAACCCCGCAAGTGGTTCATCCAGAATTAGAATTGAAGGATTAAACCCTAAAGCGCGCCCCAAAAGTACCCGGCGTTGCTCCCCCCGAGATAATTCTAGAAAAGATCTATGTGCTAAATGCGATAAATCCAGTTCAGCAAGGATTTCAGACGCTCTTTTTCTCTCTTGTGGGTCTGGCTCTTGTCGAGGAACATCTGTTTT
This sequence comes from Rhodospirillaceae bacterium, assembly GCA_002718345.1. Taxonomy (GTDB): domain Bacteria; phylum Pseudomonadota; class Gammaproteobacteria; order Steroidobacterales; family Rariloculaceae; genus UBA6522. Next base: position 45,785 of record PBDA01000031.1, on the reverse strand, counting down.
ATAGATACCAGATAAGATCACTTCGGTTGCGTCAAAATCCCATCCCAACTGTACATATCGGTCCTGAAGCTCATGTCCCACTATGGTGATTCGGCTCAGTGCTTCTACAGCGTCTGTATGTAAATCACCTCCAAAGTCATAACGACGGACACCATTTTCAGAAGCTGGCCAAAGGTTACCGGCTACTAATCTTAGGAAACTAGTCTTTCCACTGCCATTTGCGCCAACTATAGCCCAATGATCACCAGCGAATAGGCTCCAAGTTATTCCATGAAGGACTTTATTCCCTAATAGTTTTACGTCTACATTGTTTAGAAAAACGATTGGTTGACTAATAGAGGTGTCTGGTGCGGAATCACCGCTGGAGGTAATTTTGCTCATCGATATGGATTATAGCGGTCTCTATGTCATTCATGAGTTCTTTAGTTCTTGTAACTGTTAACTTCTATAGTTGTATGCACGATTCCCAAGCCTTCTGGCACTAGGTTTTTGTAGTACTCAGGAGTTTGAGGTTGATTTGCAACAACAGAAAGAATTACCGAATAAATATTTGGTCCCACAGCCCAAACGTGAAGGTCTGAAATTTTTATATCTTCTTGGGCTTCAAAAGTCTTTTTGATTTTGATTCGAACTTCATCAGATATTTCTTTGTCAAGCAGAATGCTGGCTGTAGTTTTTAGCAGTTCGAAGGACCAGCGTGCAACTAGTGCTGCACCAACTAGTCCCATAATAGGGTCTGCCCAGATGAAACCTAGATATTTTGCGCCAAGTAAAGCAAAAATAGCTAAAAGAGATGTTAATGCATCAGCTAAAACATGCAGATAGGCTGACCAAAGATTATGGTCATGGTGATGATGGTGTGAGTGACCATCTTCCGCGCCGTGGTGGTGTCCAAGAATTAATACAGACAAGCCGTTAACAACTAAACCTAGTACGGCAACAAAAATTGCCTGATTAAATGCAATCGGGACAGGTGAGATTAAGCGCTCTATGCTCTCATACGCCATTACCAGTGCAAACATCGTCAGTAGAACTGCCCCGGTATATCCCCCGAGAGTATTTACTTTCCCTGTTCCAAAGCTAAAGCTTTGATTATGAGCATGTTTTCTGGCATAAACATATGCAAATGCATTAATGCTTAACGCTGCTGTATGTGAAGCCATATGTAGCCCATCTGCTAAAAGGGCCATAGAACCAAAGGCAATGCCAGCCGTTATTTCAACGACCATCATTGCAGCTGTAATAGCGATAACTATTAACGTGCGAATTTCACCCGGGCGCTTATTTTGCTGTCCAAATGTATGTGAGTGTTGCCAGCGATGAAGGTTTATGTTTTGCATAACTTATACGCTCATTTTATCTAGAATCGTAGCCGAATTCCCATGTGAGCAGTAAAACCAGGAGTACGAAATCCCGTTACTTCTTGATAGCTTTTATTAGTAATATTTTCTAAATGGCAATATGCTTCTAAGCCTTCGTTAATTTTAAAAATAGCGCTGAAATCAAGTACTTCGTAATCATCGAGACCAATGCGTCCTATACCGTATAACTCATCAATAGCATCAGAAGATGATCGATAATTTATAAGCATATTTAGGTTTTTGTTCATTGAAGAAAATTTCAGACCGAGATTCATTAACTGTTTTGGTCTCCGTATTCTTTGGAGTCCTTGTTGATCTTTTGTGTCGTTTAGAGTCAGATTGCCAAATAATGTCCATTTACTATTCATGGAATATTCTGCAAAAAACTCAAGTCCTTTAGAGCTGTTATTGCCAGTAGATTGCAAATACCCAGAGTATCCAGCAAGGTCAAAAAACAATTCATCCTTAATTATTTGATCGAAATATGTAGCCTCTAATACAAGCCCATTATCATTTGCATACTCTACGCCCAAATCAATACCACTGCTTGACTCTTCGGTTATTGAAAAGTTTGAAGCTGGTGGGAAAGAAAATGGACCAGTGTTGTATGCTATTTCATAAAGACTTGGCGCTCTAAAACCGGTCCCGTAGCTGATTCGGTATTTTAGCTCACTGCCGGCACTTAAATTTTTAAGATAAGCTGAAGTAACACGGATACTCGTGTGTTTGCCAAAATCATCATTATCATCATTTCTTGCGCCAGCTGTTATATATAATCTGTTTGCCAGTTCACCGTGATACTCAAAGTAAATTCCTTTATTAGTTCTTTCTAATATTTCGCCTTCATTACTAAGAACTTTATCCTTATCAAGATCTATGCCATAGACCAGATTTAAATGTTCATTCATCTCGAACGTGCCTGTATATTCTAGACGACGCATATGTCCTTCTGTTGAAAATGATTTTGATCCTGCCCAAGCATCACTTCTGTCGACATCAGAATTAGAAATTGCAAGCAAATGCTCAAATCTTTCCGATTTGTATTTGCCAGAAAATTTGAATGTTTCCTGATTCATTACACCTAAGCATTCATTAGTTGTTGGAAATCCGCAGCCATCAAATTCATTCATAGTTTCACTTTTTCGTGAGACTAATTGCATATTTAAATTAGAAGTTGGGTTCCAGCCAAACTTTGTGTGTAGAGTTTTATTGTCATAACCATCTTTATCCATAAGCTTGGTGTCAGAGATTTTTGCGTTATAACCATCAGAGTTGAAGTCAGATGCTGAGATAAAGAAATTAGTTTTTTTGGTACCTCCAGCAATATTCCCGTCAAGCTTTGTTGTTCCAAATCCACCATAACCAACGTTAAGACTACCACCCAGTGGTCCAGAACCTGTTCTAGTCAGGATATTTACAACACCGCCCGCATCTGCACCATAAATAAATCCCTGAGGACCTCGGAGTATCTCTATACGTTCCACATCGCTTGTAGTAAGGAAGTGTTCAAATGCTGGGCCACCTTGGGGGCGGCTAGGATCAGCTAATTCAACGCCATCAATCATGAGTAATGTTCTATATCCTTCTTCTCCTCGTATTCTGAGAGCAGTAGGTTTTCCTATTCCCCCATTATTGCTAACCCCTATGCCCGGTTGTGTTCTCAAAATTTCAGAAACTGAATGGTAACCATGGAGTTGTATATCTTCCGCTGTAATTACTGAAACAGCTGTTCCAACATTTTGTATTGGGGTCTCAACCCTACTAGAAACAACAATTACTTCTTCAAGCAATTCTTCATTGAACGTTTGGTTGGTTTGAGATGCCGCTTCAGTTTGAAAGATCAAAAATAAATAAGGCAGTGCTATGAAGCAATACAAATTGAATGCATGTGCTCTAATATTTGATTTCACTTATTGTTTTCCACGGAAAAGTCGAGGGGTTATTAGAAAAAACTTTTTCTCTTGGCGATATTTTGTAGACCGTCTCTAAGTTTCGTTGGGTGAGAACCTTTTCAGGAGAACCTTCTGCAACAATAGAGCCATGGTTTATTAGTATTAATCTATCCATGAAATGTGCAGCCATTGTGAGATCATGGAGTACGACAAGTATTCCTACTCCTTCAGCTGCTTTGGCTTTTAAAATTTCCATCACATGAATCTGGTGATAGGGGTCAAGCTCTGATATCGGCTCGTCTGCTAGCATTAGTGGCGCTTCAACAGCCAATGTTCGAGCTAGCAATATTAATGCTCGCTCTCCTCCAGAAAGAGACTTTAAGTTTCGGGTAGCAAATTTAGTTGCGTTAACCGAATCAAGTGCATGGTCAACAGCTCTCTCACAATCCATAGAAGGTTGGGAAAAGGCTGATTGATGAGGGAATCTGCCCAACATGACTATGGCTCTTGCCTGCAGTTGCAATTCAATATGACGTTCTTGAGACAGATAGGATATGATTTTGGCGCGTTCAATTTTAGATAAATTCGAGAGAGAAGTGCCATCAAGGCTTATTTCTCCACTTTTCCTTTTCTTTGCACCAATAATGGCTTTTAGAAGAGTTGTTTTTCCTGCTCCATTTGGTCCAATTAAGCCAACTAATTCTCCTTGCCTAAGTGATAGCGATAGTTCATTGACTACCTTTTGATGCCGAACTTCAATTGTTACTTTGGATAGTTCAAGCTTCATGTCATACTTTTTTGTCTGAGTTTGAGAATTAAAAATAGGAAAAATGGTCCTCCAATCAATGCAGTTACAACACCAAGTTTTAGCTCTGTACTAAAACTAAGAAGTCTGACCATGATATCTGCACAAAGAAGAAGAGATGCTCCAGCTAATGCGCTTGTCGGCAATAGACGACTTGGTTGATAGCCAACTAAAGGACGCATTAAGTGTGGAACTATCAAACCAACAAAACCAATTACGCCCGCCACTGCAGTGCATGCTCCAACACTGAAAGCTGTGCCCGAGATAACGAGTAAGCGTGTTCGGGATAAATTAACACCGAGGCTTACAGCTGTCTCTTCACCCAGAGTTAATGCGTCTAGATCGCGAGCGCTAGCAACTAAAAGTAACCAGCCTATAGCGACAAAGGGCCCAGATAACCACACATGAGCCATACTTCTGTCTGTAATAGATCCTAGCAACCAAAAAACAATCTCCAGAGAGGCAAATGGATTTTCAGATAAATTAAGTACAAGGGACGTAAGCGCTCCACAGAGACTGGAAATTGCCACGCCAGCTAGAATTAAAGTGGCTGTTCCACCGGAACCTGCTATCAATTGCAATAGAAATATGACAATCAGTGAACCGCTGATCGCCATAAGTGGTAGCGCCATAGGAATGATTAAGGAAATTCCTGTATAGATCGCAATAACCGCACCCAAAGCAGCTGCCATTGAGACACCCATTACCCCTGGCTCTGCTAGGGGGTTACGCAAATACCCTTGCAGTGTGGCGCCTGCTAAACCTAGTGATGCACCAATGGTAAATCCTAAAATCGCTCGTGGAAGCCTTATTTCTTGAAGTATTAATGAATAAATTTTGGGATCGACTTTGTTTAGTGTTGTGTGTGCGCTAGGGAGCCCAATCCCCATACTTCCAACTAGTAAAGAAATTAGGAATAGAGTCAAAGTTACTAGACTAAGAATAATCATTAGCGGCAGCAAAGACTTGGTTTGATTCATTCAATTTAATTTTTTCTATTTGAAAAAAGTTCCTCGCGCGCTTGTTTCAGAATCAGAATTGCATCTTGTGTCTTTAGAGAACCGCAAAGCCAGTATGGGTCTGGCACATTAATTTGTTTTGTGCGTCTTAGTAATTCTTCAAGAGCTGGATGTTGCATATACTCTGAAACCAGAGCTGGGGACTCATTCCATTGATACCCTATATTAATCAAATCAGGACCTAGAATTAAAAGTGCTTCAAGATCTATCTTGTGGCTTGTCAGCACTTCGTATTGTCTGCCTATGGTATTAAAACCAACTCTTTGAGCTATGTGGTTAGGCAGAGAATCATCGCGTGATATCCAGCCATTAGTTTCGTAATTAACGAAAAGTGGCAGTACTTCCGTTGTACTGATTGGTACTTTTTTTGTTTCCTCATAAAACCTATCTATTAGCGCATTTGTTTTTTTATTATTGCCGACAGCGTTTGTTAGCAAATTTAGATTTGTTGAAATATCGTCAATCGTTTTTGCGAATGGTAACTCTAGAACTCTATAGCCAAGTCTTTTTAGTATTGATACTGTGGGGCGAAAACCGAAGGCTCCCGTAACAACCAGGTCTGGGTTTAGTGAAATAATTTCTTCAGCAGTTCCATGATTAATATGTATTTTTTCTGTTAAAGATCCAAGCCATGAAGAATTGGGATCTCGAGATAGGTACGACAGAGAGATAATTCGTTCTTGCTCAACAAGTGTTGCAACTAGTTGATCAGCACATACGTTAATGGAAACAATTCTCTTTGGTAGCTCAGATGCAAGTGAAATTGTCGGCACTAAAAATAGAAGAAGTCCCCTGAAATAGATTGAAAGCGATCTAAAAGAGATAGAAATAAATTTCCCGTTCACCGGCATGCCTTACCCTGATTGCAGACTTAAACACATCACAGTGGTATCTTTGCTTCTCACACAGTTATGACAAAGTGTGTGCTTTAGAGATACGCACTGACAGTGTCGCCGCTGCGGCAAAGCCGCTCCGTTAAGGTAACCCGCCTTCGGATGGACGACGTGACGGCAGGTCTCCTGGCTCACGGCTCACCATCTACCTCCTGACCTTCCCAGGACAAAACCCAGTGGCAAAACTGAAGATAAACTAGCCGCTTACAGTTGCGGGCACAGCCACGGTATTGATAATTAATTGTCGCACCGTGTTCCCTTTCAAACCCCATAAGGGTACCGTCATTGTCTACTATAGTGTTGGCATGTGTGACTGGCAAGCTAGAAAATAATGATTGAGAAATTACCAGTATCAAATGATATCGCTAAGGCTCATATGCGTCTTAAGAAATGGTTAATTCCAACACCTGTGCTTGAGTCTGAAATATTGAATGAACGTGCTAATTCTCGTGTTTTAATAAAAGCAGAGTCTCTTCAGTACACAGGTACATTTAAAATTCGTGGTGCACTTAATCGATTACTCCAGCTCAGCCAACAACAACTTAGTCTAGGGGTTGTGGCATTTTCATCAGGTAACCATGCGCAAGGTGTTGCTATGGCAGCAAAGTGGTTGGGGATAAAGGCGACGATAGTTATGCCTAAAGATTCTCCGCAAATCAAACAAAATAATACGCGTATTCTTGGCGCAAAGGTAATTCTCTATGATCGTTTTAAAGAGGACAGAGAGGATATAGCTAAAAAAATTTCACAGAAAACGGGTAGTGTGGTTATACCATCATTTGATCACTCCGATATTATCTCTGGTCAGGGGACAGTTGGTCTAGAGACAGCACAATATGCACAAGCTGCAGGATTAAAATTAGATGCCCTATGTTGCCCCTGTGGCGGTGGCGGACTTATTGCTGGTTGTTCACTGAGTATTAAAACTGTTTTTAAAGAATGTCAGATATTTTCAGTTGAACCAGAGGCTTACGATGATACAAAGCGTTCACTCAAAGCAAATGAACGACTTTTAGTACGTGGTCATCCCTCAACTATTTGCGATGCATTGATGTCTCCTACGCCAGGCGTATTAACTTTTGAGATAAATAGAAAAGCTCTTGCTGGGGGTTATACAGTTACAGATGAACAAGCTGCTCATGCAGTAGCATTTGCTGCAAGATATTTAAAGCTTGTTTTAGAACCTTCAGGGGCAGTTGCATTGGCCACAGTGCTTGAGGGCAGGATGAAGAGTTTTGATACCGTCGCGATTATTCTAAGCGGTGCTAATATTGATCACATGGATTACTTAAAAATTCTCGAGGATTACCCTGAGCCATAATTTTTTCAAATAAATTTGCAAAGCACTTTAAAGGAGATAGGGACTCGTATGGTCCTTGGTAATATGAGGTGGGTAAAGAATTAGTGAATAATAATGTTACGAAAGCGTATCACCCTCGGGAAGTGAGTGGGCTGGATGATCGATATAAGTTGGAATCAGATAGTATTTATCTGAATGGAGTGCAGGCTCTTGTGCGTTTGCTTTTGATGCAGGCTCAGAGAGATCGAGAGGCTGGTTTAAGAACCGCAGGATTTGTATCGGGATATCGTGGTTCGCCTTTAGGAGGATTAGACCGAGAATTGTGGAGAGCACGAAGTTTTCTTGATCCTGTTCCAATTCATTTTCAACCAGCTGTGAATGAGGAAATAGCAGCAACATCTATCTGGGGTTCTCAACAATTAAAATTGTTTCCAGGTGCGCGTTACGATGGTGTTTTTGGACTTTGGTATGGAAAAACTCCGGGTGTAGATCGTTCTGGAGATGCATTCAAACATGCTAATTATGCAGGGACTTCACCAAATGGGGGAGTTTTAGCCATAGCTGGTGATGACCATGGGTGTAAATCATCAACTCTTCCAGGACAAAGTGAGTATGGTTTTATTGATGCTTCAATTCCCCTTTTAAACCCAACAAATGTTCAGGATATCCTCAAATTGGGTTTACTGGGTTATGCACTTTCTCGTTATAGCGGGTGTTGGATTGCATTAAAGATGACGGCTGAAAATGCTGATTCTTTGCAGACTGTACTTATACCTTCAATGGCTGAATTAATTCAGCCAGAATTTGTTATGCCCCAAGAAGGGGTGCATATTCGCTGGCCAGATTCACCCAATGAGCAAGAAGAACGGCTTTTACACTATAAAATTTTTGCAGCGCTAGCTTTTTCTCGATGTAACAGCATAGACCAAGTGACGATCGATAGTCCTAATTCTCAGTTTGGAATAGTGTCTACTGGCAAAGCTTACCTTGATGTTGTTGAGGCATTGGCTCAACTCGGAATAGATCAGGAACGTGCGCGCTTACTCGGAATCACTCTGTACAAAGTGGGTATGAGCTGGCCTTTGGAGCCTGAGGGCATTCAACGGTTTTGTGAGAATGTAGATGAGGTCCTTGTTATTGAAGAAAAGCGCCCGGTTATTGAAAGCCAACTTAAAGAACAGTTATACAACTGGAGAGCAAAATCTAGGCCTAAGGTAGTTGGCAAGTTTGATGAGGTTGGCAAGATGTTGCTTCCAAGCGCGGGGGAGTTAACACTTTTGGAGATTGCTCAGGTAATTGCTAAGCGTTTATCTATTCTAAACATAGCGCCAGATGTGCAAGATCGTCTTCGGGCAATAGAGGAGCATCATAATTTGATTCTCTCTGGTCAATCTTCAGAAAAAAGATTGCCACATTTTTGCTCTGGTTGTCCCCATAACACTTCTACTCGAGTACCCGAAGGAAGTAGAGCTATTGCAGGTATAGGCTGCCATTTTATGGCTACTTGGATGGATCGTAATACATCTGGTTTTACACAGATGGGTTGTGAAGGAGCAAGTTGGCTAGGGCAAGCGCCATTCACAGATACAGAGCATGTATTTCAGAATCTTGGAGATGGTACTTATGCACATTCAGGGCTTCTTGCTATTCGTGCAGCAGTTGCTTCAGGGGTAAATATTACTTATAAAATATTACACAATGATGCTGTAGCAATGACAGGTGGTCAGCCGGCAGAAGGTGGATTTAGTGCAATGCAGATTGCGCAGCAACTTATTGCTGAGGGAGTTAGTAGGGCGGCTGTAGTTACAAATCAAACGGATCAGTACCAAAAGCAATCTGATTATCCGCATGGTGTCACAGTACACCATAGGAAGGATCTTAATTCGCTGCAACGAAAGTTTAGAGAAATCTCTGGTGTATCTGCGCTGATATATGATCAGACATGTGCAGTGGAGCTTAGGCGTCGTCGTAGGCGTGGAACAGTAGACGATCCTAAGAGATGGGTCACAATTAACCCATTAGTTTGTGAAGGTTGTGGTGATTGTAATTCGGTATCTAATTGCCTGTCAGTAGTGCAATTAGAAACAGAATTTGGCCGAAAACGCACAATTAATCAGTCTGCATGTAATAAGGATTTCAGTTGCTTAGATGGTTTTTGTCCCAGTTTTGTTTCGCTAGAAGGGATAAAAAAAAGGAAAGCGAAACAGAGCTCAATTAATAAGTCTGAGATGCCTGCACTTCCAGACCCAGAAGTTACAGAAGGAGCTCCGTATAATATTTTGATTGCTGGGATAGGTGGTACAGGTGTGAGTACTGCTGGAGCAATCATAGGTATGGCTGCTCATATCGAGGGACGGCATGTAAAGGCTTTAGACCAAACTGGTCTTGCTCAAAAATTTGGAGCTGTCCACTCTCATATTCGAGTTGGGAATAATCAAGAAGAAGTACATGGAGGACGTATTCCGCTTGGCGCAACAGACTTATTGATTGCGTCAGATTTGATAGTTGCAACTGGAGATGACGCACTAGAAAAGCTTTCAAAAAATCGAACTAATGCGGTTGTTAATTCTCACGAAGAAATGCCAGCGTCGTTTATTTCTAATCGGGATATTGAGTATGGCAAGGATACAATGTTATCAATTCTTGACAGTACTTGTTTGAAAGGAAAACTATCAGCATGTGATGCTTCAGGTATAACAGCAGCTTTGCTTGGAGATAGTATTACAGCTAATTTATTTTTATTAGGAGTTGCAAGCCAAAATGGATTACTACCAGTCTCTGCAAGCGCTATTGAAAAAGCACTTGAGATTAATGGGGTAGCAATAGAATCAAATAGTGCAGCATTTATGTGGGGTAGGTATGCGGCAATAGAACCTGAAATTATCTCTAAACATACCGAGCCATTTAATACTAAAGAGCCGATAGCAGGGGACCTTAGGGAAATTATTTCAATTAGAGAAAAGTTTTTAGTTGAGTATCAGAATTCTAAGTATGCAGAACGTTATAGAGAGGGTGTTGAGCGGGTTAAGAAGGTAGAAGAGGGGGTTCAATCAGGAGCGACCATGCTAGCAAGCGCTGTAGCTCGTAATTATTTTAAGCTTCTTGCTTATAAGGACGAATACGAAGTTGCTAGGCTTTACACCAAAACACCATTTCTTAAAGATGCATGTGCAGAGTTTGAAGGTAAGCCAAAGTTGAAGTTTTATCTATCTCCTCCAATTTTTTCCCAGTTTGACCATGAGACTGGTCGCCCTAGGAAGTATGAATTCGGGGCCTGGGTTTTGCCAGTTTTTAAATTGCTTGCTACTTTGAAGTTTTTTCGTGGCACATTTTTAGATCCTTTTAAATATAGTGCAGAACGCCGAGCTAATGAACAGCTTGTTAGTGACTACGAGGATCTAATTTGGCGTTTCGTGAATGAACTCACTCCTAAGCGCATGCAGTTAGCGATACAACTTGCTAACTTGCCGCAAAGTATTAGAGGCTATGGCCCTATAAGAAGCGCTTCTATTCACAGTGTTGAAATATTGAGGGATGAGTTATTGGGTTTGTGGGACAAGCCTGACAGTTATGATTCTTCTAGAGGGAATCGCGCGTAAGTTAATTAGTTGAACAAAGAGTACTTGTCCTTTGGTTCGGCAGCAAACTAGTGACTATCATCACGTTGAGAGCTAAGCGTCTTAAATCTTGAAAAATGTTGTACTGCTGCCTGTTGATTTCCAAGATTTTCATATAGTCGCGCAAGGTTGTAGTGGGCATCTGGAAAATCCGGGTCGAGCAAAAGCGTATGATTATAAGTATCTATTGCTTCAGAGATGGCATGCTGATCTTCGAGAGCAACCCCCAGATTAAATGCTGCTATTGCGTGGGTTGGGTCAACTTTTAAAGCGCCTCTGTAAAGCTTTTCTGCTTGTTCATATAAGCGCTCATTATGCAAGAGTCTTCCAAGATTAATTTGAGCATTAACGTGTGTCGCATTAAGTGATAAAGTTTCTTTATAGGCTGCTAGCGCTTCTTTTTTGTTACCCACTTGGTCAAACTCGAGTGCTAGCTCAAACCACTCATCGCTTGTATTAGCCTTTGCTCTAGCAACAGATGCTTTTTCCTTGATAAGCGGTGCAACTTTTTTGGATAGTTCATCTATTTGAAAATCAAAGATCGCCTGTCCCGACTCAACTTCCCAAGAAGTGTCTCTTTCTCGAACAAGCACTTGATCAGCTTGAGCAAGTACTCTTACCGAGCTTAAAGGCCTTTCGGTCGGTAGTTTTTCTTTGAGAGAACGCAGAGCTTTCGTTACTCGTCTTGAATCTAGCCCAGCTAAAACCAGTTCGTTGGCTGTTCGAAGAATCACAAGATCTTGAAATGAAAATCTAAAATGGCCGCTTGCATTACGATTTGGTTTAACAAACTTTTGTTTAGCAAAAGACCGAATCTGCTTAGGATCTATCTTTAATAGATCAGAAACTTCTAGGGTAGTGTATTCCCGCATAAAATCTTTTATTGAATAGTTATGTATCTTTTGTGATTAAGGTTATTTGAACTATATGACGTCAGATTTTAAGCTTCATAGGCTACTGTCTCAACCTAGTTTAAGAATTTTAATCAAATTTTCGTAGAGCTATGAAGTTCATTTCTTTTTTTAATCTTTAAATATAGTTTGTCGTAAACCTAAGACTACTGATGTTTATCAATGTATAGTTATTTTTAGCTTAAATGGAGAACAATAATGCGTGGGAAAATGATGTCCACACCTCTAACTATAACGGAGATAATGCTTTATGCCACAAGGCTTTACCATGATACCGAGGTAATTTCGATTACTTCTGATGAGGGAGTACATCGGAGTACATATAAAAATGTATTTGAGCGAGCAAATCAAGTTGCCCATGCGCTTAGACGACTAGGGGTAAAACCTGGTGATCGCATTGCAACCCTTGCCTGGAATGATCATCGACATTTGGAATTGTATTATGGAGTTTCCTGCTCTGGTTTAGTTTTGCACACAGTAAACCCAAGACTTTTTTCTGAACAATTGGCTTATATTTTTAGTCATGCCAATGATCAGGTTATTTTTTTTGATCCTATGTTTCTACCTTTGCTTGAAGGCTTGGCAGATGAATTATCCTCGGTAAAAGCTTTTGTGGCTCTGACTTCAAAGGAAAAAATGCCTGAGAGTAGTTCGTTGGATATTTATTGTTATGAGGAGCTTCTTGCCCAAGATGATTCTCCATTTTCATGGCCTGAATTGGAAGAGACAACGGCAAGTGCGCTTTGTTACACATCAGGGACAACTGGCAATCCAAAAGGTGTCCTTTATGATCATCGGTCAACAGTTCTTCATGCTTATGGTAGTTGTATGGCGGGCGTTCTAGGGTTATCTCACAATGATGTTGTTATGCCAGTGGTGCCGATGTTTCATGTGAATGCATGGGGAACGCCTTATTCTTGTCCTATTGCGGGTTCAAAGATTGTATTGCCCGGGCCAAAAATGGGAGATGGTGAAACTTTGCACTCATTAATTGAGAACGAAGGTGTAACGATCGCATTGGGAGTGCCAACCGTTTGGCTTGCTTTATTGGCTTATCTTAAAGATACAGGTAAGACTATAGGCACTTTAAATAGAACTGTTGTCGGTGGATCTGCTTGTCCCATATCTATTATGGAGGAATTTGAAAAACTACATGGGGTATATACACATCATGCTTGGGGAATGACGGAAATGAGTCCACTGGGCACTGTGAATACGTTGATACCTAGCATGGATAAATTAGAAGAGTCTGATAGAAACAAAGTAAGAGCTAAGCAAGGGAGAGCTCCTTTTGGTGTGGATATGAAAATAGTGGATGATGAAGGAAAAGATTTGCCTCATGATGGAGTGGCTTTTGGCGATCTTAAAGTGCGTGGATGGTGGGTAGCAGATGCCTACTATGGTGAAGATGATAATAGCGAAACACATGATCAAGAGGGTTGGTTTTCAACTGGAGATGTTGCAACTATTGATCAGCAGGGGTTCCTAAATATTACTGACAGAACAAAAGACGTAATTAAATCTGGAGGTGAATGGATCAGCTCTATTGAACTAGAAAATATAGCTGTTGCTCATCCTGATGTGGCTGAAGCAGCTGTTATTGGAATCGATGATGAAAAATGGGGTGAACGGCCTCACCTAATAGTAGTTTGTGTTGAAGGAGCAGACCCAGTTCAGGGCAGTATCCTTTCTTCCTTTAAGGGAAAGGTGGCAGATTGGTGGATTCCAGATTCAATGAATATAGTAGATTCAATTCCACATACAGCAACAGGAAAAATATCTAAAGCCACTTTAAGAGAGCAGCATTCTAAAGGGTTATTTGAATAACGTGATTGTTCAGTGTGAACGATTGATTATGTAATCTGCAACACAACGTAAAGTATTAGCATCTTTCCCAAAAAAATCTAAAGCTTTCATTGAGTTATCATATAGCTTATGAACTCTGTCATAAGATTTGTCAGCACCTAATACAGATGGGTAAGTAGCTTTATTTTTTTTCATATCAGATTTAGAGCTTTTGCCTAATACGGCTGTATCTTGCTGAGTCTCTAGTAGATCATCTATTATTTGAAATACAAGACCAATCAAACTTGCAAATTCATCAAGTTTTGTTTTTGCTTCTTTAGTGATTTGGGATAATTCGCTAGGCATCATGATAGCGGCTCTTATTAACTGCCCGGTTTTTAGATTATGAATGTTAGCTATTCCTTCTTCATCAGTTACACCCTTCTCTGCTTCTATATCTAGCAATTGGCCTCCAACCATTCCTTTGGGCCCGGAAACTTTAGCTAACCACCCTATAGTTTCAATTTGAGCAGCATTATCTTTTCTCAAAAAATGGTCGCTGTAGAGCACTTCAAATGCAATAGCTTGCAAAGCATCACCAGTTAGAATTGCTGTTGCTTCATTGAATTCTCTGTGAGTGGTCAGACGACCACGACGCAAATCATCGTCATCCATAGCAGGGAGATCGTCATGTATTAAGGAGTAGGTATGTACGAGTTCTACTGCAGCAGCAATTGAATCTACTTGTTCTGCTTTGAGAGAAAGAAGTTCTGCAGACGCATAAGTCAGAACGGGTCTAATTCGTTTTCCTGGCCCAAGTACTGCATATTGCATAGCTTTAATGAGTTCTTGAGGAGCACCACTTTTGTATTGGGCATCTATGATGGCCTTAAGGTGGGTATTAACTCTTTCAGCATAGAGTTCGAGATTTTTTCTAAAAGAGTTTGCGTTGGTACGTGATATCATGTTTTTATCGTACCACTTAACCGGTGCGCACCGGTCTCAATTTGTTTTGAACTCTAAACCGAGTCAACTTATTCTTTGCAATCAAGATGATTTGCAATATCAGGCCCGGATTCTTCCGGGGGTTTCTCGTACCTTTGCCATGACGATTCCTGTTTTGCCTCATTCGCTTTCCCCGGTTGTGGCTAATGCTTATCTATTGTGTAGGATTGCAGATACGATTGAAGATGACATTTTTTTGGATGCAACACAGAAATCTAGGTTTCACCAACACTTCATTTCTGTTGTAGAGGGTCGATCTGATGCTAGAGCTTTTTCGTCTGAATTAGGGCCTTTACTTTCAGAAGAGACTTTGCCAGATGAAAGAAGCCTTATCGAAAATTCGTCTAAGATAATTCGTATCACTAATGGTTTTTCAATAAGAGAACAGCAAGCATTACAAAGTTGTATTAAAACTATGTGTACGGGCATGCCCGAGTTTCAGCGCATAAAAAGTTTGGCTGGTCTAAAAGACTTAGAGCAACTATATGAATACTGCTACATAGTTGCAGGCGTTGTTGGGGAAATGTTGACTGAACTATTTTGCATTCATTGTGCGGAGCTTGAAAAAAAACGTAATGAAATGATGGAGCTTGCCGTAGCATTTGGTAAAGGTTTGCAAATGACAAATATATTAAAGGATATGTGGAATGATCGAGAGCTTGGTGCGTGTTGGGCGCCACGCTCTGTTTTTTCTAAGAATAAGGCAGAAATGAAAGTATTAGATCAATATCAAAATAGTCAAGCATATCTAGATGGAATGAATAAACTTATTTCTATTGCGTGTGGGAATGTACGACAAGGACTTGAGTACACGTGTGAAATACCTACACAGGAATTGGGCATTAGACGTTTCTGTGTTTGGGCTTTGAGTTTTGCAGTTCTTACGTTGCGAAAAATTCATGCTAATCCAAGTTATACATCAGCAGAACAAGTAAAAATTTCACGAAGAACTGCTGAGGCTGCTACTTTTGCCTCTAATATTGTGCTTGGGAGTAACAAAGCATTGCGTTTGGTTTTCGATTCTTTTGCTTCAAAGCTGCAATTAACAAGTAAAGATATAGATTAGTTTTTTTCCGAGGTGCAAATATAGTGAAAGGATCCGCTAAAGCTAGAGCAAATATAGCACTCGCAAAATATTGGGGTAAGTTAGATTCTGCTTTAAACATACCTGTCGTTGGCTCTATTTCAATTACTTTGGATGCACTCTGGACAGAGACAGAGGTGGAATTTAATAACTCATATGATGCTGACACTCTCGTTCTCAATGGTGAAGTTCGCAAGGATTTGATAGAACATGCTACAAAGTTTCTTGATTTATTGCGTATTTATGCAGGTGTGAAGACTAGAGCACATATAGTAAGTAAAAATAACTTTCCAACGGGAGCTGGTTTAGCTTCTTCTGCTTCTGGATTTGCTGCTCTTGCAATAGCAAGTGCGAATGCACTTAAACTAGATTTGTCGCAAAAAAATTTAAGTATTATTGCTCGGCAAGGTTCTGGGTCCGCTGCAAGATCAATTTTTGGAGGGTTTGTTGAGATGCATGCAGGACAAAACCCAGATGGTTCAGATAGCTTTGCTGAACCTATTATTCCATCTGAGAGTTGGCCGCTTGAGGTAGTTATAGCAATCACGGAGAAAAGAGAGAAAGTAATCAGCTCTCGAGTTGGAATGACTCAGTCCTCATTAACCTCTCCATATTATCTGGGGTGGGTAAAGACTAGTACCAAAGACTTAAGTGCAATACGAGAAGCCATTTATGCGCGCGATTTTGAGAGATTAGCTGAAGTTTCTGAGCACAATTGTTTGAAAATGCATGCTGTGACAATGACATCTCAACCTGCTTTGATTTATTGGAAGCCGGCTACGGTTGCTTGTATACATGCTGTAAAAGAGCTTCGTACCTCTGGTGTTCCTGTCTTTTTTACGATCGATGCGGGTCCTCAGTTAAAGGCTATTTGTGCCCCTGACAACAGCAAGAAGGTTCAGGAAGTTCTTCAAAGTATTCCAGGAGTATTAGATACGTTGGTTACTGGGTTAGGCGCAGATGCTCAGAAGACATAACATGCGGCCTGATAAAATAGTATCTAAAGCACCTGGCAAGTTGGTAGTTTTGGGGGAGTACGCTGTGATTAATGGCTCACCTTCTATGGTTCTTGCTATCAACCGCTACTGTCATGCAAAAATCACTTCAAGCGATGATGCTTTTTCACGCATGATTGCGAGGACCACTAAAGACCAAGAAGTTAAATTTGGTAAAGGTGAAATTAGTGGTTTTCAGGTAGTAGATACAGTTTCTCGGTTTTTTCCAAAAGGAAAAATCTGTTCTGCATTAATAGATTCCAGTCAACTATTTGATAGTGGAATGAAAGTTGGTCTTGGTTCTAGCGCAGCTGCTTTGACAGCTTGGGCTGGAGCTTGGGCTGCTTTTTCTGATAATGAATTTTTGGCAGCAGATGGTGTAGTCCTTCGAAAGCTAATAGGTATGCATAGAATGATTCAAGGAGGCTCAGGTAGCGGTATAGATGTTGCTGCTAGTCTGTATGGAGGCGTTATTACCTTTCAATTAGATGGATTAAGAGAACCACATGTGTCTTCAGTACAGCTTCCTAAGGGAGTAGAATTCGCTGGGGTTTTTACTGGCTCAGCTGCCAATACAATAAATTACCTAAAATGCTACCGGGAGTGGTGTGAGGAAGCACCTAGCAAAGCTGAAAACCAGCAAACCAAAATGGCTGACATTGCTCAAGTTGGAATCAGTGCATGTAAGGCGAATAATGCTGAAGTTTTTTTGAGATCGATAAGTGAATATAGCAGATGTTTGGAAGCATTAGGTAATAGTATGGGAACAGAGATTTTCACGCCAGCACACCGTCATTTGCAGATAACAGCAAATGACCTAGGAGTTTCCTATAAAGCAAGTGGTGCTGGAGGTGGTGATATGGGCCTTGCTTTTTCTTCTGATTCAGATGTGCTTGAACAGTTCAAGAAAAAGGCTAGCAAGAACCATAAAGTTTTAGACCTTAAAATAGCAGAGAAAGGTTTGGCTGTAGAGATGATTACATAATGGAAGATGACTTAAGGCGGATTCCTGAGTTTTATAAACTCAGTGTTGAGGAGCGTGTTCGTGTTGTGCACGAACGTGGTCTTGTAACAAGCAGTGATTTTAGATCGCTTGCAAGTGGTAAGCACACTCTAGACCTTGAATCTGCAGATAAAATGGTTGAGAACGTAGTTGGGGTTATGGGTTTACCGCTCGGCCTCGGCATGAATCTGATAGTTAACAATCAACGTTATGTTGTACCAATGGCGGTTGAAGAGCCATCGGTAATCGCAGCTCTTGGTTCAGCTTCAAAATTAATTTCTGAACATGGTGGATTAGAAGCAAATTCCACCGATCCGGTCATGATTGGACAAATTCAGGTAGTTGATCTTCCAGATATAGAATCTGCAAGGGCTGCCCTAATTAAGAAAAAACAAGACATTCTAAATTTAGCTAATAGCTTTCATCCCAATATGGTCGCAAGGGGAGGTGGGGCTAAGGATATCGAGTTGTTTTCATACCCTCTTCCTTCAACAGGCAATTTGATGTTGGTTGTTCATCTTCTTATTGATACTCGCGATGCTATGGGAGCTAATTTGACAAATGGAATGTGCGAAGGTGTTGCGCCGCTGATTGAGTCTATTACAGGGGGACAGGTTTTTTTGCGGATTCTGTCTAATCTAAATGACCGTTCCCTAGTAAGAGCAAGTTGCAAGATTCCCGCAGAGGCACTTGGAGGTGATGATTTTTCGGGAGAACAAGTTAGAGATGGGATCATTATTGCCGCAGATTTTGCTCAGGTAGATCCATATAGAGCAGCAACACACAACAAGGGGATCATGAATGGCATAGATCCTGTTGCTATAGCAACAGGCAATGATTGGCGCGCAATAGAGGCTGGCGCCCATGCTTATGCGGCTCGTGGAGGAAGGTACGCTTCGCTGACTAAGTGGTTTGTTGATGAAGATGGAGATCTATGCGGTAGCATTGAGTTACCCATAAAAGTTGGAATTGTGGGAGCGCCTCTCAAGTCTAATCCTACAGTTGAGCTCAACATGCGAATTCTCGCTGTTGAGTCTTCAACTGAGCTAGCGCAGGTTATGGCTGCTGTTGGACTATCTCAAAATTTTGCGGCTATAAAGGCACTTGCAACAGAAGGAATTCAGAAGGGGCATATGACCCTACATGCTCGTAGTGTTGTGACGGCTGCTGGGGTACCCATTGAGTTATTTGATGAGGTCTTGGATCGATTAATACTAAGTAATGAGATTAAAGTATGGAAAGCTAAAGAGATAGCAACTGATCTCCAAAAGTCACGTTTCGAAAAGAAACGGGAAAGTCAGATAAAAACTAAAGAGTCTGAAATGGGTGTAGGGTACGGTAAAATCGTACTCTTAGGGGAGCACTCTGTTGTATATGGCAGGCATGCTATAGCTGCTGCTGTACCAATTGTAATTAAAGCTGCAGTTGAAGACTGCGCTGATGGCATCCATCTGATGATTCCACGTTGGGGAGTTGAGTATCAGCTTGCCACTGATCCAAAGGATCGAAGATCTTTTGAGAAGCCAGCTGGCGTGATGTTGGATGAACTTGGGTTAAGTGGTCGCGGTATTCGAATTGAGGTTTTTCCAGAAGTCCCTAGAGGTATGGGACTAGGGGGTTCCGCAGCCATGGCAGTGGCAATTGTACGGGCTTTGGATAAACACTTTGGGTTAGGCTTAACAAATCAAGAAGTTAATCGATTAGCTTTTGAATCAGAAAAAGTTGCTCACGGAACACCCAGTGGATTAGATAATACAGTCGCTACCTATGGGGATGCATTAGTTTACCGTTCAGGGGAACCACCGTTAGTAGAACCATTAAATATTACTCAGCCAATTCCGATTGTTATAGGGATGACAGGATATGAAGGTTTAACTGCAAAAACTGTAGGCAGGGTTAGAAATGCATGGAAAAAAGATAGAAGTCTTTATGACCGAATTTTTGACCAGATCGATTCACTTGTGCTTCAGGGGGTTCGTGCTATACAGGATAATGATTTACTGGCTCTTGGGGAATTAATGAATGTTTGTCACGGCATGCTCAATGCATTGCAGGTTTCAACACCCGAGTTAGAGCACCTCGTGGATATTGCGCGTGAGAATGGTGCTATCGGTGCAAAGTTAACAGGCGGAGGTGGTGGAGGATCTATCATAGCGCTGTCTAATGGAGATACTAAAAGATTAGTTTCGTCGATTGAGGAAGCTGGTTATCAGGCATTATCATTTGATTTAGCAGGTAGTGTTAATGGTAGTTAGTAATATAGTTTCTGATGCCTCTGAGAATCTTATTCTTGTCGATGAATTAGATCGTGAGGTTGGTTATTGCACAAAAAAAGAATGTCATGAAGGCGATGGACAATTACATCGCGCATTTTCTGTATTTATTTCCAATAAAAATGATGAGGTATTGATCCAAAAAAGAAGTAGCGAGAAATTATTATGGCCTGGTTATTGGTCTAATGCCTGTTGTTCTCATCCTCGCGCAGGAGAAACGATGGATGATGCAATATACAGACGCATCGATCAAGAGCTAGGTTTCCAATGCCCATTAACATTTTTGTATAAATTTAAGTATCAAGCACACTATGAAGATATAGGTGCTGAGAATGAATATTGTTGGGTTTATCACGGTAGGTATGACGGTGAACTAAATATCAACCGTAATGAAATTTCTGACTGGAAATTTTTGAGTTTAAAGGACTTGGAAACTCAGCTAGCAGCATCACCAGAAAAATTTACTCCCTGGTTTAAGATGGAATGGGCTGATCTTAGTAAGAATTACTTAGAGGTGTTCTTGTCTTCTTCTCAACCAACAAATCGGTAGTATTCGATTCCCTCGTCACTAAAACCAGGGTTAGAGTTTTGGCCTACAGAGTCAATTATGAAGCCTTCCTGGGGCTCTGTCAGTCCTTTTGCAAGCCCAGTATCATGAAGGTTTTCATATTGCAGTTGTGTCAGAGTTTGAAATGACATCAGGGCTTCTTTAAAACCAATTTTTAGCGCAGAAGATTCCCAGCCTTTTACTAATTTCATAGGAATTGACTCAGCAGCATCTCCGCTACCGTAGCCAACTGCTAGGATATTGCTATTGGTTAGCTCGTTCCCCCGCTGCGCTGCTTCCTCTAGTCCAGCTGCAATCCATGCAGGGAGTGCTGCACAATAAACATTACCTATATCTTTCATGGGCTCTAATCCAAGCGACATCTTAGACGAAATTAGTTTCTTGAAAATATTACTGTTCCGAAATTCTTTTAAAAGCTTGATGCTTAAAGGATATACATCATCATCGATATTGCCATCTCTTACGAGCTGCAATACATCAGGAGAAGACTTCATTTCGCTAATTACCTTTTCTGGGTCAAGATTAGCTTGCCTGCAATGAGCTTCTAATTCTGAAAAACCATTAGATTCATCGTTTGCAAGCCCAAAAAGATAACTTATTGCGAAAGAATCAAGAGGCATTTTGTGGTAGGGGCGGTGCATAAAGGCCGCTGTCAAGCTCTGGTAGTAGTCGTTAGGGTTTGCTCTTAAACGCCTCAGCATGTCATTAAGAGCATGTAGTGTTTCATCTAGATAACATGTTGTGGAGTATTTGCCATTAAAGACGGGCAAGTCTTGGAAGTGACAATTCAAAGTGCCTCGGATGATGTTACGTAATACAGGTTTTCTAAAATCAACAGCACGATAAGAAGAAGCGCTACCAATAGACTTTAAGTCTATAGATAGCATCTTGGGATTATTTTCCAATAACATTGCCACCGCTCCAGCACCTTGGGTGGGTTCCCCTGAGCTACCGCGGGCATATTCTGCAATGTCTGCACTGACCACAATTGCACAGCGATCCTCCTCTTCTAGTGCTAGGTAACGTAAAGCATGTTTTAGAGCATATATTCCGCCTAAGCATGCATGTTTGATTTCAGGGACTTCACAATGTCGCCCAATAGGCATTAATCCCATACTCTTCAGTCCTTGATCTAACATACCTTTTACGATTACAGCACCGGCAGAATTGTCAGTGCTAGATTCAGTACCAAGACCTAAAAAACCTACTTTTTGTGGGTCTATATCGTAATTTGATATTAATCTCATCACGGCAGTAGCAGCCATTGTGTAAACGCTTTGGTGAGGCCCGCGCATACGAAAACTGTGACCAACAACAGAACTAGTTTTATCCCACGGAGAATTTGTCCATTCACACCAGTCTTTCAAATTTACTCGGTAGGGGGGTACGTAGACTGATAACCCGCTAATGCCTACAAGTTTTTTCATGCAACGTACCTTAGGTGATATTTTCCGAGAAGGACCCTGATTGGTCCCCGCTTTCGGTTGTGTTGATTATATGACAACAGTTTACTAATCACCTCATTACAGATGAAAGTCAACTAGAAATTTAAAAGAAATAGACCAGATGGTTTAGATAGTTTTGCCTGGCTAGGCTAATATTTGAGTGCACATATGTAAGGAATCGGCATGAAACTTCGTATTCGCGGTAATTCGGTTCGTATCCGAGTATCACAATCTGAAATGATCCAAATTATGGATTTGGGCTTTGTTGAGGATTCGGTGGAGTTTGCACCGGGCCAGCGTTTGGATTACGCAGTGAAAGTAATTACTTATGGTGAAGTGAGCGCGTCTTATAAAGAAAGTAAGATTTCTGTGCTTTTACCAAAATCATCCATCGAAACTTGGAATGATCCCAGTGAGATTTCAGTTAAGGGAGAACAGCAGCTAGAAAATGGAGGTGTTTTGACAATTCTTATTGAAAAGGATTTCGCGTGTCTTGTTCCGCGTAAGAGCGAGGAGGAAGCTGACTTGTTTCCAAATCCAAGAAAGGCCAAATAATCATTTACCTTATCTCTTTAATGCGCACTAACATGCTGTTTTAAAATAATTTCTAGCTATAAATTTCTGTTCAGCTGATAGAATAACTAGTCTACTAGGGTATTGGTGTTAGGTTTTGAATAAGCAGTTATCCAAAAATGGACAAGATTCTTGTATTCCGCTAGTTCGTGAAATAGCCGAGAGGCATGCCTCTCGACAAGGGCCATTGCTTCCAATTTTACATTCGGTACAGGACGAACTTGGTTATATCCCGAATGTTGCTGTTCCAGTCATTGCTGAAGTCCTTAATTTATCGCGCGCAGAAATACATGGTGTCATAACGTTTTACCATTTTTTTAGAGATGCGCCTCCAGGCAAACAGACTTTGTATCTCTGCAGAGCAGAAGCGTGCCAGGCAATGGGAGCTAGAAAGCTTGAAGAATATGCCAAAGAAAAACTTGGTGTAGATTTCCATGAGACAACTTCTGATGGTCGTTTCAGTTTAGAACCTGTCTATTGCCTTGGTAATTGCGCATGTTCACCAGCGGTGATGATTGATGATTTTGTGTACGGACGAGTTACTCCCGAGCGATTTGATTCGCTAATAGATGAGGATTAGTGAATGAGCAAAGGTAAAGTTAATGTGTTTGTTCCTAGTGATACTGCTGCACGCTCTCTGGGCTCAGAGGATGTGGCGCTATCTATTGAGAAAGTTGCTCTTGATTTAGGAAAATCTGTAGCCATCGTTCGTAATGGATCACGAGGACTTGCCTGGTTAGAGCCGTTAGTTGAGGTCGAAGTAGATGGGAAAAGGCATGCATATGGGCCTATATCAAAAGATGATGTGGAAGGTCTATTTGCAGTAGGGTTCCTTGAAGGGGGTAAACATCCTAAAGGCCTTGGCCCAACCGAGCAGCTTTCTTATCTTTCTAATCAGAGTCGGCTTACGTTTTCTCGTGTAGGAATAATAGACCCTCTTTCTCTGAATGCTTACCAAAAACATGGTGGTTATGAGGGTCTTAGAAATGCACTTGAAATGAGTTGCGAAGAGATTGTTGATGTTGTTACTGAATCTGGACTCAGAGGCCGAGGTGGTGCCGCCTTTCCCACAGGAATCAAGTGGCACACTGTGTTAAGAGCTGATGGAGAACAAAAATATGTGACGTGTAATGCAGATGAAGGAGACTCAGGCACTTTCGCAGATCGACTAATAATGGAAAGTGATCCTTTTGTTCTTATCGAGGGGATGACAATCGCCGGTTTAGCAGTTAAGGCCACTCAAGGTTATATATATTTGCGTACCGAATATCCGTTAGCAATTCAGGTTATGAATTCGGCTATTCAGATTGCGAAATCAGAAGGGTTGCTTGGCGACGATGTTATGGGTAGTGGTAAGACTTTCAATCTCGAAGTACGTGAGGCAGCAGGCGCCTATATATGTGGAGAGGAAACATCCATGCTTGAAAGCTTGGAAGGGAAGCGAGGGATTATCCGTTACCGTCCCCCTTTGCCGGCAATAAAGGGGTTATTTGGTTCACCGACTATAGTCAACAATGTAATTACACTTGCAACAGTACCCATAATTCTTGCTAAGGGAGCTCAACACTATAAAGAGTATGGGTCAGGGCGCTCTAGAGGAACACTTACTGTACAGCTTGCAGGGAACATTAAAAGGGGTGGGCTAGTGGAGATCGGCTTTGGGAAAACTTTAAGAGAGCTACTTGAGGATTTTGGTGGTGGCACAGCCACTGGCAGGCCAATTCGAGCAGTTCAGGCAGGCGGACCATTAGGAGCATATGTTCATCCATCGCAGTTTGACGCGCCACTTGATTATGAGGCTTTTGCAGAGTTTGGGGCTATGATAGGGCATGGTGGGCTTGTAGTTTTTGACGACACGGTAGATATGGCCGAGCAAGCCCGGTTCGCTATGGAGTTTTGTGCTGTAGAATCTTGTGGAAAATGCACACCCTGTAGAATTGGTGCTGTTCGGGGTGTTGAGGTTATTGACCGAATATTAGATGGTATCGATGAATCTGGTAACTTGGTATTGTTGAGCGAATTGTGCGATACGATGATCGCAGGTTCTTTGTGCGCTTTGGGTGGAATGGCACCTTTCCCAGTGCAGAGCGTTATAAAGCATTTTCCAGAGGATTTACGGGCGCGAAAATAGATGTAATAGGGATAAATGGAGCTAAGTGATGAGTGACAGCTATGCACGTTACCAACGGCCGCTAGATTTGGGGACACCGGATGTTACATCGGGTAATTCTGTTTCGCTCACAGTAGATGGAAAAGAAATCTCGGTGCCCGAGGGTACAAAAGTCATTAGAGCGGCTGCGCTTGCTGGTATTAATATTCCAAGACTTTGTGCCACTGATAGTCTTGAGGCTTTTGGTTCCTGCCGGCTTTGTCTTGTTCAAATTGAAGGGGCAAAAGGGCTTCCAGCTTCATGCACGACAGAGGTTTCTGAGGGGATGAAGGTAACAACTCAGAACGATCGGCTTGCAGATGTGCGTCGTAATGTCATGGAGTTATATATTTCAGATCATCCGCTCGATTGTTTAACTTGCCCTACAAATGGTGATTGTGAACTCCAAGATATGGCAGGAGCGGTTGGGCTTCGTGATGTTCGCTACGGTTACGCAGGTGAGAATCATCTAGATGCTGAAAAAGATAAAAGCAACCCTTATTTCACATTTGACCCTAGCAAATGCATTGTTTGCTCAAGGTGTGTAAGAGCTTGTGAAGAGGTTCAAGGCACCTTTGCGCTGACAATCGATGGTCGGGGGTTTGAGTCAAAGGTTGCAGCTAGTCAGGATCAGCCATTTCTTGATTCAGAATGTGTATCTTGTGGGGCTTGTGTTCAAGCTTGTCCCACAGCTACTTTGACAGAAAATTCCCTCATCAGTAAAGGACAGCCTGAACATACCGTGATAACTACATGTGCGTACTGCGGTGTTGGATGTTCTTTCAGGGCTGAGATGAAGGGCCAAGAAGTTGTGCGGATGATTCCAAACAAGGACGGTAAAGCTAATCATGGCCATTCTTGTGTTAAAGGGAGATTTGCATTTGGCTATGCAACACATAAGGATCGGATTACTAAACCTATGATTAGAGATTCGATTCACAATCCTTGGAAGGAGGTTTCTTGGGAAGAAGCAATTTCATTTTCTGCAGCTAAATTGAAGGGCATACAAACCAAATATGGTTCAGGTTCTATCGGCGGAATCACTTCATCACGTTGCTCAAACGAAGAGACATACTTAGTACAAAAATTAGTGCGGGCTGGCTTTGGAAATAATAATGTCGATACATGTGCGCGGGTATGCCACTCCCCAACTGGTTATGGATTGAAATCAACTTTAGGCGAGTCAGCGGGGACGCAGGCATTTGATTCTGTCCTAAAGTCTGATGCAATAATAGTGATAGGCGCAAATCCAACTGAAGCTCATCCTGTTTTTGGGTCGCAGATGAAACGACGTTTACGTGAAGGCGCGAAGTTGATTGTTGTAGATCCTAGAGGTATTGATCTTGTTAGATCACCTCATGTAGCTGCAGATTACCATTTGCAGTTAAAGCCTGGCACAAACGTTGCCCTCATAAATGCAATGGCGCATGTTGTGCTTTCCGAGGGCTTAGAGTCTAAATCATATATAGAAGATCGTTGTGAAAAGGATGCATATGAGGATTGGAGAAATTTCATCTTAGATGATATTAATTCACCGGAATCCATGGAGTCTGTGACGGGCGTGCCCAGTGGCGATGTCAGGGCTGCAGCACGGCTTTATGCATCTGCGCCAAACGGGGCAATTTATTATGGATTAGGAGTCACAGAACACGGCCAAGGTTCAACCATGGTCATGGGCATTGCAAATCTAGCAATGGCAACAGGTAATCTGGGGCGTGAGGGTGTCGGTGTTAATCCATTACGTGGTCAAAATAATGTGCAAGGGGCATGCGATATGGGGTCTTTCCCTCATGAGCTTCCGGGATATCGCCACATTTCTGATGAACTTACACGAACATTATTTGAGAATGAGTGGGGTGTGAAGTTAATGGCAGAGCCAGGATTTCGTATACCTAATATGTTTGATGCTGCTATTGCCGGGCAATTCAAAGGTATGTATGTACAGGGTGAAGATGTAGCACAATCTGACCCGGACACTCACCATGTTACTGCTGCGCTTTCTTCATTGGAATGCATGATTGTGCAAGATCTTTTTCTAAATGAGACTGCGAAGTTTGCTCATGTGTTTCTCCCTGGTTCTTCATTTCTAGAAAAAAATGGAACATTCACTAATGCCGAACGAAGAATTTCTCCGGTCCGAAAAGCAATGGATCCACTGGCAGGTTATGAAGACTGGGAAGTCACTCAGATGTTGGCAAATGCTATGGGCTATCCTATGAATTATCAACATCCAAGTGAAATTATGGATGAGATAGCTAGACTCACACCCACTTTTAAGGGCGTGAGCTACGAAAAGCTTGATAAGTTAGGGGCAATTCAATGGCCTTGTAATGATGAGGCGGTTGAAGGTACTCCTACCATGCATGTGGAAGAGTTTGTTAGAGGTAAGGGGTTATTCCGGGTAACGCCCTACGTGGCTACTGATGAGCGAACAACCAGAAAATACCCATTGATTCTCACAACTGGAAGAATATTGAGCCAGTACAATGTAGGAGCACAGACTCGTCGAACTAAAAACATGACATGGCATGATGAGGATACAGTTGAAATTCATCCGCACGATGCTGAGCAACGAGGTATTGAGCAGGGTGATTGGGTTGGTCTAAAGAGTCGCGCTGGTGATACTGTTTTAAGAGCAAATATTACAGAGCGCGTTCAACCAGGAGTGATTTATACAACTTTTCATCACCCAGAGTCTGGTGCAAACGTAGTGACTACTGATAATTCAGATTGGGCCACAAACTGTCCAGAATTCAAAGTCACAGCTGTTCAAGCATATAAGGTTGCGCAGCTATCAGATTGGCAACAAGAGTTTGAAGAATTTACCAAAGAGCAGTTGGAACTTCTGCATAAGGCTAAAGCTTCAGCTCAAGTCGTTTAAACTTAGACCGCAATGGAACCAAAGAAAATGGTCAAAATGGCCAATCAAATTGCAGATAATTGGGATTACGGGCCTGATAAAAGTAAAGCCGTTGCAGGAGTACTAGATCATTTGCGACGTTTTTGGAGTCCACTCATGTTGGATGAAATTGCTGAATATATGTCTACGGGGGAAGCGAAACTATCCACAGTTGCTAAACAGGCATTAGAACAACTTATTGAAGAGCGCCGGGACGCGGAGTAGTAAATATGAGTCGAGCACTTGAACGTTGTTATAACATCGCACGTCTTAGAGAGCGTGCATCACGTCGTTTACCAGCACCAATGTTTCATTATATTGATGGGGCTGCTGGTGACGAATGGACTATGCGGCAGAATACTGATGCTTTTGACCGATATGAACTCGTTCCTCGTTTTTTAGTTGATGTAAGTGAAATAGATCTGACTACAACTGTATTTGGCCGTGAAATTAGTATGCCTTTCTTTTGTGCTCCAACTGCAATGGGTAGGCTTTTTCATCATCATGGTGAAACGGGTGTTGCAAGGGCAGCAAATAGAGCAGGAACAATGTATTCACTGTCGTCAATATCAACAGCTAGCATTGAAGAAGTAGCAGAGGCCACAGATGGACCAAAGCTTTTTCAGATTTATGTATTTAAGGACCGAGGGCTTAATCGTGAGTTTATTCAACGATGTAAAGAATCAGGTTACGACGCCTTGGCGTTAACTGTTGATGTTCCAATAGCAGGAAATCGTGAGAGAGACTTGGTTACCGGTATGACAATTCCCCCGCAATTAACTCTTTCAAGCCTGTTTAATTTTGCAATGCATCCTAGATGGGTCTGGAATTATTTTACTCATCCTCCACTTGAGCTTTCTAATGTAAAAGATCGCGTAAAAGGTGATGTAACAACATTGGTTAGCTTTTTTAACGATGAGTTAGATCGCACGGTTAGTTGGGATGATGCTGCTTGGATGATTGAAGAATGGGGTGGACCTTTTGCTATAAAAGGCATTCTTTCTGCTGAAGATGCTATTCGTGCCGCTGAGGTAGGAGCAAGTGCGGTTATGGTTTCTAACCATGGGGGGCGACAGTTGGATTCGTCACCAGCACCTGTAGAGGTACTGCCGGAGATTGTGGATGCAGTGGGAGATCGTATGGAAGTTATCCTAGAAGGAGGCGTTAGGCGTGGGGTTCATGTATTGAAGGCGCTAGCGTTAGGAGCTACTGCTTGTTCTGCAGGCCGCCCTTACCTCTTTGGACTTGGTGCAGGGGGAGAGGCTGGTGTTGATAGGGCTCTAGAGATTTTACGAACCGATATTGAACGAGATATTCGCATACTAGGTTGTCGAAATATCGGGGAGGTCGATTCGGCTCGTATACGACGGGTTAGCGATTGAAAATTAATGATCTCAAAACCCGACAAAGCGTTAAGCGCTTTAGTATCGATCGTATTGGAGTAGGGGCAGGAAAGTTAGATGACTATGTTGCAACGGAAGAGCCACTAGAGATCCGTTTGGCATACACATCACCTACTGATGGCGAACGCGTTGAACAGAGCATTTCTATTACTATGCGTACCCCCGGTAACGATAGGGAACTTGCGATTGGCTTTCTTTTTAGTGAAGGCATTGTTACAAGGAAAAGGGATGTTTTTTCTGTTGCGCCCTGTGGCCCTCCATCACCAAATGGACTTATCAATGTTGTGCGCGTGGAATTATCAGATGATGTAGATGTAGATCTGAATCGACTTGAGAGGCACTTTTATACTTCATCGAGTTGTGGCGTATGCGGTAAGTCTTCACTTGAAGCTGTTGCAGTTCAGGGACATTATGATCTGCATGATCTTGATTTGACTATAAATGCTCAACAACTTGGGCACATTCCTGGTGCTTTAGCAAAGAAGCAGGCTGTTTTTAAACAAACTGGTGGTCTTCATGCTTGTGGGTTGTTTGATGCCTCAGGAAATGTTATCGAGATTCGTGAGGATGTTGGAAGGCATAACGCTTTTGATAAATTAGTAGGTCAAGCGTTGCAAGCGGATGAAATTCCTCTAGATCAATATGGCGTCATTGTAAGCGGCCGAGCTAGTTTTGAGTTAATGCAAAAAGCTATGATGGCAGGACTACCTTTACTTGCTGCTGTAGGCGCACCATCTTCGCTCGCTATTGAGTTAGCGGAGGAGTTTGGTATGACACTTGTTGGGTTTCTAAAAGAAAATAAGCTAAATATTTACACTCGTGCTGACCGTATCAAGTAGTTAGCTCATGATTTAGTAGGTAAGGCGCCAATTAATCAATCCCAATGAAAAACAAATGGTCTAAATTTGGTGAGCGCTTATCACGACCAACGGGTGCGGCAGAACTTATGGAGGATCTCGGTTTAGTAGCCGCTTTGAAGAATAATGTTTTGCTTCTAGGAGGTGGTAACCCTGGCAATATTCCTGAGATTCAAGTGCTTATTAGAAATCGGTTAGCTGAAATAGCAGTAAGTGAATCTAGCAGCATAAGTATGTTTGGTAGTTATTCTCATCCGAAAGGAGATATCGAGTTTCGAAAAGGGTTGGCTAGTCTTCTTGAATCTGAATATGGCTGGTCGCTTACTTCAGAAAATATTTTGCTTACTAACGGGAGTCAGACAGGTTTTTTTCTTCTATTCAATCTTCTGGCTGGAGAGTTTTCAGATGGAGGGTTCAAGAAAATTCTTCTACCTGTTACTCCTGAGTATATTGGGTATACGGATGTTGGCCTATCTGACCATATGTTTGTATCTTATCGGCCAGAAATAGAAGAAATATCAGAACGCATTTTTAAGTATCGTGTTAACTTTGACGCACTTCAGATTGGTAATGATATTGCGGCGATTTGTGTTTCTCGGCCTACAAACCCTACGGGTAACGTGATTACTGATCAGGAGCTTCGCAAACTTGATGAGTTGGCAAGAGATGCTGGTATTCCTTTGGTAATAGATAGCGCATATGGTTTGCCTTTCCCTAATATCATGTTTACTGAAGCTACACCGCTTTGGAATGACAATGTAATTATGACAATGAGCCTTTCCAAGCTTGGTTTGCCAGGTATTCGTACAGGGATAATTATTGCCAAGGAGGAGCTGATTGGGGCAATGTCAAATATAACCGCTGTACATAGTCTTGCTGTTTCAAGTGCGGGGCCTGTGATAGTCCAACCATGGATTGATAGCGGTGAGATTATAGAGATAAGCCGCCATCATGTTGTGTCGTTTTATAAAAACAAATTGCAGATTGCATGTGAGATATTAAAACGTGAATTAGACGGTGTACCGTTTAAGGTTCATGTTCCAGAGGGAGCATTTTTTCTCTGGTTGTGGTTACCAGACTTGCCTATAACAAGTCATGAACTTTATAAAAGATTAAAGGAAAAAAAAGTCTTCGTTATGTCAGGGCATCATTTTTTCCCGGGACTTGAGCACAAATGGCAGCATCAAGATGAGTGTTTGCGGTTATCTTATTCTCAAGATGATGATGTGGTAGCTGCTGGGCTAAAAATTGTTTGTGAAGAAATTCGTAAGCTTTATGTTTAAAGTTGTTACTATTTTCAAGTGATTATTTTTCTAGAGCGGCAATTAGATCTGGTATTGCAGTAAATAGGTCTTCTACTAAACCAAAGTCTGCTATCTCAAAAATTGGGGCATCTTCATCTTTATTAATAGCTACTATTGTTCCTGAATCTTTCATTCCTGTTAAATGTTGAATTGCGCCAGATATTCCTAGAGCAATATATAGATCTGGGGCAATTATTTTCCCAGTTTGTCCAACTTGAAGATCATTTCCAACATATCCTGAGTCTACCGCAGCTCGTGATGCGCCTACTGCTCCCCCAATGACATCTGCTAGTTCATATATGAGGTCGAAGTTATCTTTGCTGCCTAATGCCCGACCACCAGAAACAACTTTTGTCGCTGTTTGTAGATCGGGTCTGCTGCTTCCAGAATCACTGCGTAAGTCTAAAAAACTAGTATGTTTTGGTAGGTCTACATTAATGGAATATTTTTCAATTATGGCATTGCCAGTTTGCTCAGAAGCAGCAAATGACGCCGACCGAATAGTGGCTATGAGGATGCGGTCACTAGGAGCTTCAACAGTGACAATAACATTGCCAGCGTAGATTGGTCTTTTAAATCTATAGGCGTTTTCTACGCCCATAATATCGCTCAACTGACCAACCCCAAGTAGTGCAGCAACCCTTGGCATTAAATCTCTACCAAAAGTGGTTGATGGCCCTAAAATATGAGTATATTTATTTGCAAGTTCTATTATTTGAGGTGCTAATGTTGCTGCAAGGGGGTATTCATTAACCGGGTGATCTACTCTGATAACTTTGCTGACACCTTCAAGCGCAGCAGCTTCAGTTGCAATTTGATGGCTATCTGCCGCTAGTACAACTACGTCTATAGAGTCAGGATGGATTTTTTTTGCGCAGGTCACACACTTGGCTGTACTAGAATTCAGTTCTTTCCCATTATGCTCGGCTATAATTAAGATGTTAGACATCATATAAGCCCTCTATCCTGCAGAGCTTTTGCGAGCTCAGAAACATTTTCAACCATTATTCCTTTCGGTCGTTTGGGCGGTGTTTCTATGGAAACAATAGAAAACTGAGTTTCCGGGGTCATGCCAAGTTCTGAAAAGGGAATGGTATCTAGAGGTTTTTTCTTTGCTTTCATTATCTCAGGAAGTTTGACGTATCGAGGCTCATTAAGTCGCAAATCACTAGTTATTACAGCAGGCAACTTTACCTTGATGACTTCTAGGCCAGCATCTACTTCTCTAACCGCGGTTGCGGTTCCCTCAGAAAGAGTTAGCTCTGATACAAAGGTAGCCTGTGGTCTATTCCACAAGCCTGCTAGCATTTGGCCAGTCTGATTGTTATCACTATCGATTGCCTGCTTGCCCATTATTACTAGTTGCGGGTCTTCACGGTCGATTAGCACTTTTAGAGCTCTAGCTATGGTCAGAGGCTCTAATTCCTCTGAGGTTTCTATTAGAATGGCTCTATCAGCACCCATAGCTAATCCAGTGCGCAGTTGTTGCTGATTTTCTTGTGTGCCAATGGTAATAACAATAATTTCTGTTGCCTCGCCGCGTTCTTTAATTCTTAAGGCCTCCTCAAGCGCAATTTCATCAAATGGGTTAATACTCATTTTGACACCGTCACGTACTACCCCAGAGCCGTCGGGGTTGATACGGACGCGGACGTTGTAGTCAATAACGCGTTTCAGTGGTATGAGTATTTTCACAATATCTGTAATTGTTTAGCTTATGGCTCGGCTATTGTTCACATTTTTGGGCGTTCTGGAAGTATTTCTGAGAAAACTTTAGTCTGAGGGATACATATTTACTAGCTTTTTTCTGGACTGATACCCTTGCATTAGCTCTAATATCAATGAATTAATATTGTTAGCCCGATATGGTGTTGGATGGAAGAAGAGTTTCTTAAGTACGATGTTTTAGTAGTTGGCGCAGGCCCAGCTGGGCTTGCTACAGCAATAAGGCTGAGACAACTTGCAGTGAGCTCAGGAAAAGACCTTAGTGTTTGTTTGATTGAGAAGGGGTCCGAAATAGGCTCACATACTCTGTCTGGCGCAGTAATTGAAACACGCGCACTTGATGAGTTGTTGCCAAATTGGAAAAATCTAGGCGCACCTTTAAATACTTTGGTTAGTGAGGATGAGTTTTATTTTTTCACTGGGCCAACTAAATCAATTCGAGTGCCGCATTTTTTTGTGCCAAAGACAATGCATAACCAAGGTAATTATGTGGTTAGCCTTGGCGATTTTTGTCGGTGGCTTGGCAATCAGGCAGAACAGCTTGGTGTTGATATCTTTCCAGGGTTTTCAGCAACTGAATTATTAATTGATGATGTGGCAGTGCGGGGAGTCAGAACAGGAGAGATGGGCCGTGATTCTGATGGAAAACCTAAAGAATCTTATGAAGCTGGAATTAAATTGTTTGCTAAGCAAACTATTTTTGCAGAAGGTTCGCGTGGGCATTTAGGAAGGCAGTTAGTTGAGCATTTCAATTTAGATGATGGAGTTGATCCACAGCATTATGCTATTGGACTTAAGGAGTTGTGGGAGATTCCATCAGAGCAATTTCAAAGTGGCCGTGTTGTGCATGGTGCTGGCTGGCCTCTCAATGGTAAAGCGCCTGGGGGGTCTTTTATGTACCACATTGGAGAATCGCAGGTTGTTGTCGGGCTGATTGTAGACTTGTGTTATACCAATCCGTATCTCAGCCCTTTTGAGGAGTTTCAAAATTTCAAACACCATCCTTTGGTTAGTTCTACCTTGCAGGGGGGCAAGAGGCTTGCATACGGTGCTCGTTCTATAACTAAGGGTGGGATTAATTCTTTACCAAAACAGACTGTACCTGGTGGTTTGCTAATTGGTTGTAACGGGGGTACGCTCAATTTTGCAAAAATCAAAGGTACACATACGGCGATGCAGTCGGGAATAATTGCGGCTGAGGTGGTTTTTGATGCTTTTATGTCGGAAGCATTGGACGGAAAAGAAATTGAAAGTTTTGCTTCTCATTTTCGTAAATCATGGGTTTATGAAGAACTGCATCAAGCAAGAAATTTTGGTCCTGCTTTGCATAAGTTTGGATTGTTTGGCGGAGCTTTTTTTAATTTTATTGAGCAATCTGTACTGCAAGGTAGAGTCCTTTTTACGCTTCACAATAAAGAAAAAGATCATCAGGCATTGGAACTGGCTTCAAAGTGTAAACCTATCAAATACCCAAGTCCTGATGGTGTATTAAGTTTTGATCGATTATCTTCTGTATACATTTCCAATACGAATCATGTAGAAGATCAACCATGTCATTTGACGTTAAAAGATGAGGCTCTTTCCATTACAGATAATTATGAAAAATATGCTGGACCGGAGTCACGATATTGTCCTGCAGCAGTTTATGAGTTCATTGATGAGGGAGATAGTGTACGACTGCAGATTAATGCTCAAAATTGCATACACTGTAAGACTTGCGATATTAAGGATCCAAATCAGAACATTGTTTGGATTCCGCCGGAAGGTGGGGGTGGGCCAAACTATCAGGGTATGTAGGGGAATTTGGAAAGCATTAAATTTAAAAAGTTTTTAGGTCTCCTGTTATACGGTTTATCATTTAGATATAAGGGTGCTACCCACGTTAAGACTATGTCGTTCGGCAAATTTTTTAGCAGGTTCCTTTCCATTATCAAATCGTACTTTTCCTATTCTTAATGAACTATTGTTTAGCGCTATCACTATGGAGCTATCATTCATGCTAATTATAGTTCCAGGGACTTGATCGCTTGGACTTAGCAATGAGGTATCGTAAAGTTTTAATAATTTACCTGCATATGGTAGGTGAGCACCTGGTTGTGGGTCACATCCTCGAATAAGACGATCAATATCAGTTGCAGACATACTTAGGTCGATCATCGCATCGTTTTTATCGACTAGTTTCTGGAATGATGCCAAGGATTCATTTTGATCTTTGATACTTGCGGTTCCCTCATCGATAGCAGAGACCGCTTCAATAATTGCCTCTACCCCCAGT
Organism: Rhodospirillaceae bacterium; assembly: GCA_002718345.1. GTDB lineage: Bacteria > Pseudomonadota > Gammaproteobacteria > Steroidobacterales > Rariloculaceae > UBA6522. The sequence continues at coordinate 10,644 of PBDA01000031.1, read as the reverse complement.
GGCGCTAGTTTGTCAAAAAAAAGTGATCCTACCGTATCACTCGAGGCGATCTGTACACCACCTTTTTGTATGACGATTGGGCCTGTATCAATACCTGAATCTGGGACAAATATGCTAACCCCGGTTTCAATTTCTCCATTTATGATTTGCCACTGTAGTGCATTTCCGCCGCGGTATTTTGGCAAAAGAGACGGGTGATAACAGATGCTTTTATGTTGTGGAGAATCTGAGATAACTGAAGGTAGAAATGATGTGAATGATGCGAGTACGTTTAAATCAACTTCATATCTCTGGTAGGTATTAACAATATCAGGAATAGGCGATCCATCTTTATGTTGAAAGTATTTGCATTGAATCACATCTAAGCCAAGACTTCGGGCATATGATGCTAGTGCATCAGTCCTGGAGCCATCTTCAGGCGTGTACACTACACTTATGATATGACCTGCTTTTTGTAGGCGTTCTAAGCATGCTATAGCTAGAGGTGCCTGTCCAAACAATGCCAGCCTTAATGACATGTAAATATTCCTGGGTTATTGCTTAGAGCATCAATCCAAATTACTTAACATAAGCATAATTCCATAACAGAAATTATGCTTTAGAGACTTACTTTATTTTTTAGAGAACGACCCTTACCAGCCTGCAAGTACTGGTTTGCTGATTAGATAGTCCGGATTTGCGCCTTCTTTTGGTACAAATTTTTGTACGCCACCTTTATTGTCAACTTGCGCAAGATAAACATTTCCCTCTTCATCAACACTCATCCCATGAACTCCTGCAATACCACCTGGAAAATCACCAAAGGTACCCCAAGAATACAAAAAGTTACCATCTAAATCATACTTTAAAATTTTATGAGAATTTCGATCTGCAGCCCAAAGATGACCATCCTCTGTGATGATAAACATATGTATGTTTCCGCGGGCACCAACATTCCATTCGTAGAGATATGTGCCCTCATCATCAAATACCTGTATTCGCCGATTACCTCTGTCGTTTACAAATACTCGATTTGTTGCCGGATCAACGGCAATGCCGTGTACATTGTTCCAATAGGCTGGACGGGTTTCATTTCCATTAGTGCCTAGTTCTCCCCAGGAAGTAAGGTAATTACCCTCAGCATCAAATTTGACAACACGTGTTCCGTTATATCCATCAGATACAACAAAGCTACTATCAGGGAACCAAGCCATAAAAGTAGGTCGATTAAAATGGGTTTCATCAGCACCCAATTCCCCATATGTGCCAATTGTTTGCACGAGTGTAGATCCATCATTAGTAAATTTATGAATTACATGTTTGTGGTCATCAATTATCCATACATGTTTTTCTGGGTCGTAAGGATTAATTGCCACATAGTGAGGGCGTTGCATCATCGAGTCCCACTGGCTCCAAGACTCAATAACATTTCCTTCTCCATCAAAAACTAGTATGCAATGTTCCCATTTTGCATCTATTCCAAGTCTTCCGCCGCCATCTATCCAAGCTGTCACACCCTGCTCGGCAATGCCGCCTGTGCCACCTGCTGTAGGTAAACTAGCTCTTGTGGCATTTCGCCATATCCCACTAAATGGAAAAGCCACACTGGGAGCAACTTCAGGCAGTCTTCGAGGGCTTGGTGCTTCTATTTTTGGTAGGAGCCCACGCTGCAGATAAAAAATTCGATTGGAGCTCTCAGCAAAAACACTTTGTCCGGCCCCAAATGTCCATTCTTCGGCGCCAGCCAAAGCCGATATATCCTTAGGCCATCCATGCGCAACTTCGTAGGCGCCAAACATATCTTGTCCTCCTGTAATGCCCGGTATTGCTGCATAGCTTGTTGAGTTCTGGCCATGGACTATGTTGCTTGATAATGCAGTTACTGTTGCAATTAGGGTGAGGCTAGCGCCTAGCTGGCATGTCTGTCGAAACATTTTGTTCTCCAGTTGTTTCTATATATTATTAGCACGAAGGCAACACTGATTTTTGTTCTTAATTTTTAGTCATCCAATCTTTATTTTGCTTCAAAATCTTCTTTTCAGCAAAGTATGTGCTGGGTTATAGCTTAGCATTTTTTGTAAGGCTCCAGCCACGATAGGTAGCTGTATGCATAGGCACGTTGTGAACTCTAATGATGTCTACTCCTTGGGCACAAAGTTTCATAGAAATGCCTGTAGTAGCGAGATCCCTGTTTGTTATGTCGTTGTCTACAGTAGCTGAGAGAAACGATTTGCGCGAGTGTCCTACAACAACTCTTATGCCATGGGCCCTAAATTCACCAGCACGGGTTAAAAGCTCTCGGGATTGAGTTGCGGTTTTTCCAAATCCTATGCCTGGGTCGAATAAAAGTCGATTGAGATCAAGGCCAGCTTTATCCCACAACTCAATGCTCTCAAGTAGCCAACGCTCTACAACATTAAAGGGACAGCAATCATGAGGTAGGGTTTTTTGTGGGTCTACAGGTAATGTCAACTGATGCATAGCAATAAACTCGGCGCCACTTTCTCCTGCTAAATCAATCATTTCAGGGGATCTAAGTCCGCTTACATCGTTAACAATATCGACTCCAAGTTGGAGGGCTTTTTTGGCGGTACTGACGCGATAGGTATCAATACTAATCATTGGTCCAAAAAGTGAGTTTTCTCGGATGTCAATCAACTCTTCTAAAATAGGTGCGACCCGCTTCCATTCTGTCTCTAATGTAACTGGTGTAGCTTTAGGTCGAGTTGATTCTCCACCTACATCAATAATATGTACTCCCGCATCTATCATCTCTTGGATATGCGATTTTGTTGATTCCCAATTAATAAAATTACCTCCATCAGAGAAAGAATCTGGAGTTACATTGACAATTCCCATCCATAATGGAATGTGATCTGACAATTTCATAGACCAGTCTAGTAGAGATTCACCGGTTGAGTTTGGAGTTTTTAAGCGTGGGGAAAGTGCAATCAATGGCGTAAGAACGAAATTACGATTTTGAATATCTTTGTGAGGAATGCTGAGTTTTTTTGTTTGTATTTTTGAGTTTTTCCATAAAAGAATATCGATATCAACTGGTCTTGGTGACCAGCGAGGACCGGAACTCCGACCTAATGCTTTTTCAATCTCATCTATCCAATCCTTGATTGTTTCTGCAGTAGCATCCGTCTCGCATTCGGCTACAAGATTCAAGAATGGGGAGTCCCATTCTGGAGGTGAATTTTCAGGTAATAAAGCAGGGGATTCTACAATTGGTGAAATACGTTTTACCTTCAATTCATGTTCTTGAAGTTGAGCTAATGCTAGAGCAAGGTTTTCATGGCGATTTCCCAGATTAGAGCCGAGCCCGAGGTATACGCTCATTGTTTATCTAACGAAGCCCGAAATCTACCGTGATACCGGCATAGATATTTCTTCTTGGTGCTGTTTCAAAATAACGCGAACCAAACGCATTTAGACGGATATTCGAGTAGTAATTTTCGTCAAACAAGTTGTTAATACCTACGAAAGGGGAAAGAATCATTGAGCCAATTTCCCTTTCGTACCCAAGACGAAGATTTCCAATAGTATAGTCTTTTACCTTTACGGTATTTGCATTATTGGCAAATTGCTCGCCGACATACATAAAATCCAATGCACCAAAATATCCGTCTGGGTGGGTATAGCTAATTTCGCCAAATAAGAGATGTTTAACAGTTCCAGGAGTTTGATTGCCTGAGTAGTCCTTATCAACTGATTTAGTACCATTGCTATCTAAAGTAATTGTCTGGAAAGTATCAAACTTAAAATCTCCATAACTATATGATAAGGAAGTTCGAACTCGGTCATTGGGATTAGAAGTCCAGCTAAGCTCCATTCCAGATCGGCTGGAGGTGCCCGCATTTTGATAGTAAGTTCTTCCATCGTTATCGTACGGGACTATTTCCTTATCAATGTCAATGGTAAAAAACGCAAGCTCTAGGTATTGGCGTTCCCCAAGTGCGCCGCGCACACCTATTTCACGATTTGTTGCACGCTGTGGTTCCAGAGATGGGTTAAATCCACCACCTCCATTGGGATTTGCAAAATCACTTGTGCTTGGTGTCTCAAAGGAGGTTGCAATAGATCCAAACAGATTTACTGTTGGAGATAAGTTATAGATTGCTCCCAACATAGGGCTCGTATCATTTAGCTTTCGGTTGCCAGAATCATTTCCGTCACTGAGAAAATTATCTGTAACTGAATACTCCACTTCATCGTAACGAAGACCAAAACTCAGTTGCAACTCTTCATTTACGCTAAGCTCATCCTGTATAAAAAAACCAAGAGCTGAGAAGTCTTCGTTTTGATTAAAAAGAAGCGCACCAAGCGTGCCCTTATTATTGAGGTAGCGCTTTCTCTCATCATTTTGATCATCGATGTCAAAACCAATAATCAACTGATTTGGCATTTCAGCTAGAACGTTTGAGTGAGTGTATGTGATGCCACCACCAGAGAAAAACCTCTTCAGGTCTACAGCATCTGCTACCGGCCATTGTGGCAATTTATTGCTAAAATCTCTCCAGACAAAATAACTTCTTCCTGTTAATTCTCCATTCAAGCCAATAGGAGTTGAGTAGAGCATTCCTACGCGTTCTTGGTTCAATGCTTCTCCGGTATCATAGGCCACATTTCTATCTCGAGCAGATCGAGGGTTTGCTATAGCATCAGCTTCTTTTACACCACCCGGGTCGTTTGACACCGGTTGATCTGTCGCATTAAAGACAACACGGAAGTTTCTTTCTTCTCCTAAATCGAAATTAAACCGACCTGTGAATTGGGTATTTTTTGCCTGACTATGTTCTCTATAACCATCAATTTCCATATCGGAAAAACTTAAAAAGTAGTTTAAAGAGTCAGTTTGACCGCCTCCTTTTAGCTGAACTTTTTGAAACCCATAATCTCCGCTGCTAATTCTCGTGCTGATATATGGCGATTCCGGCCCCTCTTCAGAAGTAATATTTATAACTCCACCTGAAGCGTTTCCATAAAGTGAAGAACTAGGCCCACGTATAACCTCAATATTTTGAGTGGCACCAAGGTCAATACTATCTACTTGGCCAGTTCCATCAGGCAGTGTTTCTGGAATGCCATCCACAAGAATTTTAATACCCCGTATTCCAAAGGCTGCACGTGCCCCAAAACCACGCATTGAAATTCTTAAGTCTTGTGCAAAGTTATAGCGGTTTTGCATAAATACGCCAGGTACCCTTGCAAGCGCCTCATCTAGCCCAAGTTGTTGTCTGCCAAGCTGAATTTCATTTTGGTTAATTACACTGATAGCTGTAGGCACCTGACCTAGGGGTCTACTGATCCGAGTTGCTTCAACAACAATGGTTTCCATCTCCTGAGCTGGTGATCGTTGCTCATTCTGAGCATTCACTAGGATAGGAAGCATTGACCCTAGGATGATTATGATAAAACTAGAGTTTGTTATAGAAGTGAAGGTGTTTGATCTCAATGCTCTCTGGTGAGGTGTGTATAAGCTGCTAATAATATTCATGAATTTGGTTTGAAGTTCTTAGATTTACATCAAAAATTTAATGATTCTTAAAAAATACACTATAACTTTATAACATTGTGCCTTATAGAAGCATTTGAAATGTTAGTCAAATAACAAAATCTATGGTGCGCAGAGGTTAAGAGGTGAAGAATACTATATTCAGGATAGAAAACTGGAAAGTTTCTGGAAGTTAGTGAGACATAATGGTTGAAAAATACATAGATTGACCATCAGATGAAGCCCTAACAAAAGGTTAAAAGAAACGCCGACAGGGCATCAATATATACCAGAGACGTTTTAGGGAAACTCATTAGAGATTGCAAGATAGGCCCAAAGTATTTACATGTAATCAAGTATTAGATTTAGTTTCTTCCTTAGTAGTAGTTTAAGTGTTTTCTTCTAATGCATTTCCTATAAGGTAAATAATATTTGCAGTATGGGCTTGTGTTTCTATATTTCCTCGACGCTTTCGACTTAACATTCTTTCAATGTCTCGTAACTGGTATAAGGACATAGACTTGGAAGGGTAATCATGTTCTGGGCTTTCGATAATATTTATCAGTCTTGAGACATATTCAATCTGTAGGTTTTGTCTAAAAGTATTGATATCTCCGCGTAGATCATCGTCAAAAATTCCCGATGTAAGGTCAGCCATCATATCGGCAAGTTCATACTCATTGCCGTATAGACGAGAGTCAGTAATTCGAGTCATTACCGTTGGATGTAGTAGATGGTCTAAAACATTGTTTTGAACGCTAAGAATCCATTGATGAATTTTTGGGTCTTCAGTTTGACCGTAGAAGTTCCATAATCTTCTTTGCTCTTGAAGATTGGCATAGAGATCCTTAGATGCAGAAAGAACATCGGGTGCAAAAAGATGATCTGTCAGAACACTCATTGCGTAATTTTGAGTTTCTGAATCTACCGGCACAAAAGCAGGTTGAGATCCAAGTTGCCCTACAACTGAACGGTTAATGTGCACTCCTCCTATTTGGTGCATCAGTACTCCAATTGAGCGTGAGAATTGAGACAACATAATTACATATGCATCTCGTAATTCTTGATATGACTCTCCGACGGTTATATTTTTTTCTCTTGCATTTTGCAGAAGGTTTTCAATTAAGTTCAATCGGTCTTCAGCATAGCGTATAGGCTCACTTGTCATGTCATACCAATGGATTCTTGGATCCATGCCAACACCTGGAGCACGCATTACATGATCATCCGTACCAAAAAGTAATGAAGTTTCTGTTGAGCGAGAAGCTATTGACGCCAATCTTTCTGCTTCCATTTGTGGGTTTTCCAGTGCAGAAGAGTAACTATACTCAACTATCCAATCATCATAAGGTCCGGGTTTGGTGCCAAAGTAGGCTGTCTGTTCTCGTCCCTCTGTCGCTATATGGATATCAGTGTAGTCCATGACGGATGCATGTAATGAACGTTTATTTACCGCAGCTGGATCGTATATTTCTTCATATGTCAGCAGATTAGATGCAGCAAAATTGTGTGCAAACCCTAAGGTATGACCAATTTCATGCATAGTAAGATCAACAAGAAATTCGTGAATGAGTTGTTCTTCCTGTGCTGACCCAAGTTGCATTGAGTTAATAGCAATTCGACCAAATGCCTGACTAATGTGCATCCCATAGCCCACGTTACAATAACCAGCTTCAAAAAATTCAGTCAAAGCACCACTGTCTAGGTTCTCTAAGACACGTTGGTATTGCAACCTTCTAGTTACCCCAGCAAATTCAAGCATGATATCTGCGCCGATGATTTGCCCAGTCCTTGGGTTTGTAAAAGATGGGCCGTAGCCGGAGAAAGGAGGTGTTGGAGATGAAGTCCATCTTAGGACATTGTATCTTATATCTTCGGCATCCCATTCAGCGTCATCAGGCTGTACTTTAACCACCAGAGCATTATTAAATCCAATTTTTTCGAAAGCCTGATTCCAGGCTAAAACACCTTCTTTAATTGAATCTCGAAATTCTATGGGTGTTGTATTTTCTATCCACCAGATAATCGGTTCGATGGGCTCTGAAATTGGTTCAGAGGGGTTTTTCTTTACTAAATGCCATCGTTCTACAAGATCCCTATAAGGCGTTACACTGCCATCTGTTAAATCAGTAACTTGCTGCGCAAAAAATCCCATCCGGTGGTCTGTTAGGCGAGGCACGTAGTTATTTTTAGGTACAGCCATAAAAGAATGCTGTATGAAAATGCTCACATATCGACTATCAGTGATTTCATCATCTCCGCGTACGATGGGAGTTGGATTCTCATACACATATTCGACATGCACATCTGTGTTTAGAGGGTAGTTACGGATACCTGTAATCTTGCTCTTTTCATCACTTAACTCACCGAGTTTGAAGCTATCTCCAGGCTCGTCATCAGGGTCTGGCGTTGCTTTTACCTGTAGCAGTGCTTCACTTGAAAAAACATCATCTACTTTGATTAGTATGTTTCCAGTCACTTCGTCTTCAGCATCTATCTGGAGGGAGGCGAGTAAGCCAGAACTTATATTAGCACTGGCAGCGCGGCTTAATGGGCTCTCTGGATTAAAATAAAAGGCTGTATTTTCTGATCGAATTTCCACTTTATCAAAATAACGTTTAAGGGAAAGTATGCGATTGTCTCTATACCGTCCTCTAAAATGCCCACCCTCAACAACTCCATCAGTGCTTACAGCAACATAAATATATTCTTGGTTAAGTTGTTTCGGAGAGATTTCCATATGAGTAGACCCAGTCTCTCTGTCTCTATAAAGTGTGAATAATCCTTCTATACGATCACTGTTTTGTGTTATTTCAGCGATAGTAGTTGAATTGTTTGTATCTTGGGCTAAGGCAGGTAATGTGACTAATGACGCCAAAAAAATTGGGGCTAAGTTTTGAAATCGGTGCTTCATCGCTTTATTCCTTTACAGCTATCTGGAAGGATAGATAATCCTGTGGCATTGGGCCAGCGCAAAACTTTAAATCTGGTTATGTTCACTATTGAAATAAGCTTAGAAGGCCTTAAATAGGAATATCAATGGAATTTATTTCTCTTTCAGAATTATCTGCATTAATACAGGTCGTTATAGTGGACCTAGTATTAGCAGGTGATAATGCAATAGTTGTTGCTATGGCCGTAGCAGGTCTTCCGCGTGAACAGCGTGCTCGCATCATGATTTTTGGTATTGCAGCAGCAACCATCCTGCGAGTTTTTTTCGCTTTGCTTACAGTTTATTTGCTGCAAATTGTTGGCTTAATGTTACTGGGTGGTCTATTGCTTCTTTGGGTTTGTTGGAAGCTTTGGAAAGAGTTAAGAGAACAGTCGCAGCAAGCTCTTAAAGCTAATAATGATTCTGGTGTGGAGAATGCTGAGGATACAAGTTCTTCAACCAAAACAGTTCGACAGGCCATTATTCAAATTATTGTCGCTGATGTCTCAATGTCCCTCGATAATGTGCTGGCAGTTGCTGGTGTGGCAAGAGATCATGTATGGGTTCTCGTTTTTGGATTGGGTCTATCAATTGCATTTATGGGCTTAGCCGCTATGTATATTGCAAAATTGCTGGCCCGTCACCACTGGATTGGCTATGTTGGGTTAGCAGTTATTTTTTATGTTTCCTTAAGTATGATTTACGATGGTTCTATCCAGGTACTTAATGCGATGAGTTAGGTTATGTCAGACGTTCAAATCAAAGAAAAACCTGATTTGTCTGAGCTTCAAATGAGCGAGGATGCATATAAACCAAGACGCGCACGGCGATTGTCTTGGTTTTTTGTCTTGATATTGGGCCCTGCCGCAGCTGCCTATTATTTTCTGCCATTAACATTGCTTGCGCCTCAGGTAGAGATAACTCAGGCTCGAATTTTGACGACAACCCAAGCTTCAACGGTTCTTACTGCAAGTGGTTATACATATGCTCGTGGAAGGGCATCGGTAGGTGCAAAAATTATTGGTAGAATTGAGGAGCTTTTAGTTGATGAAGGTGATTCTGTTCAGGCTGGCGATATTATTGCCTCACTTGATAGTGAGGACCTTAAAGCAAATTTGCGTTTGGCTGAGGCATCCCTAGCAGAAGCTAGCGCACGTTTGGCTGATTCTGAACGGGAGTTTTTACGGCAATCTCGGCTAATTGATGAGCAACTAACTTCCCAGGCTTTATACGATGCAGCAATTACTCAAAGAGATGTTGCAGTTGCGCAGTTGGGCACTGCTCAAGCAAGAGTCGATGCCGCACTTTCACACTTGGATTACACAATTATCAGGGCACCAATATCAGGTGTTGTTATAGAGCGCAATATTGAAGTAGGGGAAATGGTTGCACCTGGTGGGTTTGCTACTCAACAATCTACTGGGTATCTCGTGCGGTTAGCTGATCCTTCTTCATTGGAAATTGAAGCAGATATTAACGAGAGCTATATAGCACGATTACGTATTGGTCAACCCGCAACAATTAGAGTCGATGCTGTACCAGATTTTGAGTACAGCGGGAAACTTAGACAGATTGTACCTACAGCTGACAGGCAAAGAGCTGTGGTGCAGGTCAAGGTAAGTCTTGATAACTGGGACAGACGCTTGGTTCCAGATATGAGTTCTACCGTAGTCTTTCTTGAGGAGGACACAGGGGAATCTGCTCTTCCCAAATCACCAAAGGTTTTAGTACCAAGTGAGGCAATACAGTATCAGAATGATTTCGCTTATGTGTTCAGAGTGCAAAACGAACAATTACTTAGAACAAGAATTACGTTAGGACCAGAGTCAGAAGGATTTGTTGAAGTATTAGATGGCTTAAGCGGAGGAGAGACCATTGTTCGCAGGGATGTGAACTTGCTGGAAAATGGATCCAGAGTACGAGTCTTAGGGAGATAGTGAGGACGATGTATGGCAGCAAGTTTGGTGCAAGTTTCCAATGTAACAAAGAATTATCAGCGTGATGATTTTAATATTAAGGTGCTTGCCGGCATTACATTGGATGTCCAAGAGGGAGAATTTGTGGCTTTGATGGGCCCATCCGGTTCTGGTAAGAGCACATTATTAAATTTATTGGCTGGAATTGATCGACCAACTTTAGGTCAGGTTCACATTGCTGGTCAGGAGTTAGGTGCACTAAGTGATAGCCAATTAGCCAGATGGCGTCACCGGAGCATTGGTTTTGTTTTTCAGTT
>PBDA01000030.1 GCA_002718345.1 Rhodospirillaceae bacterium | reverse complement strand
ATCTCAGAATGCGCGTTGCCATACTCTTGTGTTCCCCGGTAGCTCAGTTGGTAGAGCGGTTGACTGTTAATCAATTGGTCGCTGGTTCGAGTCCGGCCCGGGGAGCCAGTTTCTATGAATAATCATTTAACTGCTACTTAATAGGAGCATGATATGAAAATAAGAACTGTTCTAACAATAATTACCCTGCAAATATCATACTCCTCACACAGTCAAGAAGTCAGTACAACACACGACCCAAATAAAGCATTTATGCTTTCCTCTGAGGATGTCTTATCAGTCGCAAATCAATTTGACCCAAATATAGCTTATTCAAATACTACAGTACTTGAAAGAGCAGATAGTGATTCCCCAACCGGACTTGCCTATCGTTTTGCTGTGGACAGACGAACTCCTCCCCAGAGACCTGCATCACATGCTTCAGAAGCTGAAGTATGGGCAATAGTGGGAGGAAAAGGGGTAATAACAACAGATGGGCAAATTATTGATGTTGTTGAAAATGGCGAAGTAATAGGAAGTCGCATAGAGGGCGGGACAATTCACAATGTTGAAGCTGGTGATTTTATAGTTATACCAGAAGGTGTCCCTCACCAAGTTACAGGTTTTGAGCCTGAGATCTTAATAGTTACTTTTGAATTTCCACGTTAAATAGAAAAATTATTTAACGTTTAAAGCTTTTAACATCATGCAAAATAATATTTAACATCTTCTCAGTTGCTATTACAGCTGCTGCTGTTTGATCAGAGTCTACACCTACTGTAAAAAAACCTTCCTCTCCATTAAAACCATCCCAACGAATCAGTGTTTCAACTAGCGCTTCGGTACGACCACCAGGAGGTATGCGTACTCGATAATCAGCTAAACGAGGCAACTGTATATCGTATGTCTCCATAGCTTGTTTAACTGCATTCATAAAAGCATCATAGCCACCATCACCAATAGCATTTGCTTTTGATGTGCTCCCTTGATATGACAGAACAACTGTTGCCTCAGGCGATATATCTGATGAAACATTTATTGAGTAGGAATCTATTTTAATTAAATTTTCTATAGGCGTTTTTAAAACATCTGCAATAATCATTAATAAGTCTTCTGGCACTACAGTGTGTTTCTTATCACCCAACTCAATAATTCTATCTAATACCTTATTTCTATTAATCTCAGATAGCTTAATACCAAGTTTATTTAAATTATGATCTAAGGATGCTTTTCCAGATAATTTGCCTAAAGCATAACGTCTCTCACGCCCAAATCTATCTGGAGCAAGACGTGTAACATAAAGCCCTCCCTTAGCATCTCCGTCAGCATGAATTCCTGCCGTTTGAGTAAACACATCTTGACCAAGAATTGGAGCATTTTCGGAAATACTTTTTCCGCTAAAGGTTTCAACAATTGTTGATATAGAAGCTAATTTACCTTCATTAATTTTAGTAACATAATCAGTATGATCTGCTATTGCAGTTACTATTTCAGCAAGTGATGTATTTCCTGCTCTCTCTCCTAAGCCATTTACGCTGGTATGAATACCAGCCACTCCTCCTTCAATTGCAGCAATAGCATTCGCAGTAGCTAACCCGTAATCATTATGACCATGAAAATCAAAAACAAAATCCGGCCATTTATCAACCATGAGTTTAATAAAGTAACTTACGCTTCTTGGTGATAAAACACCTAGTGTATCTGCAAGCAATATACGATTAACCTGAAGGTGCTTGACTGCATCCAATAACTCCGAAACATAAATAAAATTATCTCTAACACCATTTGACCAGTCTTCAAGATATAAATTTATTTTAAATTCATTTTCTAAAGCATACTCTATCGTCTGAATAATGCGGTTTATATGTTCATTGGGCGTTATACCTAGTTGTTGTCGACAATGATGCTCTGAACCTTTAGCTAAAAGGTTGACACAACTACCTCCTGCCCTAGATATCCAATCAACTGAACTTTTGCCATCACAAAAACCTAGCATTTCAACACAATCAATCAAATCCGCATCTTTAGCCCATTCTGTTACGCGCAATGCGCCTCCAAGCTCACCATCTGACACACGAGCAGATGCAACTTCAACACGATCAACTTTAACATCGGTAAGCAATAAACGAGCTAAATGTAACTTTTCTGAAGGCGTATAGGAAACACCGGGAGTTTGCTCTCCATCACGAAGAGTAGTGTCCATAATCGAGATATGTTTCTGATGAATACGATCCATTTTCTTGCCAAGATGTTTCAAATATTTCTATGATTGTAGTAATCAGCTAGTAAATAGAGGCAACTAATTAGTACTGTAGTTTCCATATAAACATATTACAGATATCGATCTATTTTATAACGATTAGGATTAATTTGACTGTATAAGATCCTCAGCCATTGCATAACATTCGTACTCAAGAATACGTAGGTTTTCTTCCTGGCGTTTATACAAAGTCATACTCATCTGCCATGGCTCTATAAATGTTTCTGGGTCATCAATAGTCACATCATACTGAATATGATTTGGGCCAGTCCTTGTATAACGTTCAATTACATGAAGCTCTTCACCATGAAAATTACCAGATCGATCAAACCATGTCTGATCTGTAAAATGAACAACATCTACAACTAAAGTATCACCTTCCCAATGTCCGCGAGAATCGCCCATATACCACTGAATTGGGCCCTCAGGATGATCTCCATCCATATATATATTACGTATTGTATGAACCCATTCATACACCATTACTATCTGCTCCTCAGTCTGAATGATTTGGAATGGATAAGGCATATATGTAATTCGTGGCACGCCAACCATTTTGCAATTAGCTTCTGGGTCATCCTTAAATCGATTTTGATAATTTCTTTGTCTTTGCTCTAATGCTAATGGGCGGTATGGAAGATAATTATCAACAACAACACCTTGACCTGCAGGAATTCCCAATTCAGCAGAATGATCCTGAATATTCCATACAGCGGTATTTACAGCCTGCCAGATTCCTTGAAAATCTGGTTGCCCAGTCGGGGTACGCGGCACTTCATAATCCTCAGCATTTACACCCAAGGAAACCGAGATCATTAATACTATAATTAAGATAATTTGTTTCATTAGTTTCCAGGCCCAGTTCCAGAAAATAAGCTACGGCCATCCGATAAAAGCACTTCATCTCCCTCAATCTGCCGCGAGCCATCTCTAGATGGAATACCATGTATTGTCACACTAAGGCCCACAGGTAAATCATCCCTTCTCCACCCTCTTCTGTATAGTGCATTGGCGCTACCAAATTCAACCCGCCATAACTCAGGCTCACCTAGTTCGTTTGCAACTTCAATATGAAGCCAAGAATGCGGGTTACGCCACTCCATCTCTACTATGCTTCCAACAATGGTTACATCCTTGGTCATATCGAATTGCAACGCTACTGAATGATGCCCATTACCTATGGGCAGATATATTAATAATAATATCCCGCTTAAAAACAAATTTTTAACGAACATATTAATCATGGCGTCCACTCCAACTCTCTGTTTTCTAGCTCCCAAGCCGCCTTTAATCTACGCGCTTCATCGCCAGTCATGCCGGGATATATTTCATAGCCTACGTTACGATAAGTTTGAGAGGCGAGATCATTACTTTCATAACAAGCCTCTTCCCATAACTCCATTTTTGGTCGTCTACGATACGCAAGAGCTATAGTAAATGGCTCTGAATAAACATTATGGTCTGTTATTGTGGCTGACCAATGTATCGTATTGGCATCTATTAAACTAAATCTCTCCTCTACGGAAGCTTCATTAGTATAGAAACGCCCGCGTTGATCAAGCCATGCTCTTGCATTTTGGTTAAGGGTTTTAACAACCAGGGTATTATTTTCCCAAAACCCAACAGAATCACCATTCCAAAGTTTAATGTTTTCGCCTATATGCGCACGATTATCGGTAGGTATGACCCTATAAGCATGAGCCTCTTCAGACTGTATTAATAAATAATCTTTATTTTGGATGAACTGGTAAATGCCAGTCATATACATGGTTACAGGCACTCCCGATAAACGGCAAATTGCATTCTGATGAACATATGCGGGACGGTTATATCGTCTCTTTGCCTCAGCCCATGGCAAAATTGGTATTAGCCCGTCTACTGGAGAGACAATAATACTCGGTGCCTCATTATCATCTCTAGTTTGGGGGTGAGCATGAAGGCTCTCATGAGCTCTCGCCCTACGACTCCATATTCCTTGAAAATCAGGTTGACCCCACAATGTCGTTGGCGGATCAAAGTCCATTTCTTGTTTAAGTGCGCAAGCATGAAAAGTTGCATGGTCATCATCTGGGCAAACAGAATCTGTCAGCTCCTGCCCTAAGGCTGGAAATGCGCATGAAAGAACTGCTGCAGATATTGCCATAGCTTGGAAGCATGGGAATTTAATGTTTTTCACATTTTACTCCTGAAATATTGGCATCAATATCCATTTTGATGAACAAAGTGTCAACTACTGACAGTCTGATAGTATATGAATAATAATTCAGCAAGCCATCCAAAAGAATGGATCCTGTAGTAGGAACACTATGAAGCTCCGGAAAAGTTATTTAAATAAAGCTATTTATTCATTGATCTGGTTATTTGGTCTAGGCACTTTAAACTTTATAATCACCATAACTTGGAATAAATTTATTATTAAGGGTTTAAATCTATCCTCAATTAGTTATTTACAGACACTAACCATCTTACTGTTAAGTATGATTTTACTAAGATACCTACCGGTATATATTCGACGCATTAGGAATGATATTAAACTCAAAAGAATATGGCATCGAAAAATATGTTCACTTTCTATCAGTGATAAAACTAAGCTTCATCAAGAATTAGGTTTATTAGGGTATAGAAAAAACCGCACAACTAATCAACTTCAGCCGCATATGGATTACCCTCACCCATAATACGTAGACCATCATTAACCTGATAGTCAATATCAGCTACTGCACACCCAATTTCATTTGCCCAATCAGAAAGCACCAACAGTAATTCCTTGTGGCTGTGAAGAAAAAATTGATTATTTTCACCATTAGGGCCCCATACATTAAGCTTAAACTTTCCTTTCATAATTTAGATTTCTTGATCATTTGAATTATTTACATAAATAAGCCCTGCTTCATCAAGCGCAGATCTCATATGAGTAATATCAAGGCCTAATTCACCTGCTGCTAAACGTGAACGTTTTATTTCCTCATTCTCCTCCCTTTTCTTTCCCGCCTCATATACTGCTTTGGCTTTATTTCTAGGAACAACCACAATGCCATCATCATCTGCAACTATTACATCACCGGGATTAACTTGAGTTCCTGCACATATAACCGGAATATTAACTGACCCCAAAGTTTTCTTTACCGTTCCTTTAGCAGAAATAGCTCTACTCCATACAGGAAAATTCATTGATGTTAAATCCTTAATATCCCTACAACCTGAATCTATTATTAAACCCTGAATACCGCATGCTTGATAGGAAGTAGCAAGTAAATCACCAAACATGCCATCTGTATTTTCAGAGCTTAATGCAACAACAGCAATATCTCCGACCTGCGCAACTTCAGGAAGTACATGCAGCATCCAATTATCACCTGGATGAGAAAGGACCGTAATGGCACTTCCTGCTATACGTGCACCCGGGAATATTGGTCTCATATAAGGCAACATTAATCCCATCCGATCCTGTGCCTCATGAACAGTTGATGTTCCTTGTTTAGCTAATCCTTGAATAGTTGAAATTTTAGCTCGTTTAATATTCTGGACCACTATATTTTTCACGCGAGAACTCCTAACGTTTTCATTATTTTTACAAGCTTAATCCAATAAAGGGCTAACTGTCATTGAGGTCTTGTCAGATCCAAGTTAGAGTCGCGACTAAAAATGGAGTTTGATAATTTGAATAATAAAACTGCCTTACATGGTATACGTATCATAGAGATGACTGAAGCTCTCGCAGGACCCTACTGCGCAATGATGTTAGGTGACCTAGGTGCAGACGTAATTAAAGTAGAGCGCCCAGGTAACGGAGATCAAGCTCGAGGCTGGGGCCCCCCTTTTCTCGAAGGAGAAAGTGCCTATTTTCTTTCTGTAAATAGAAACAAACGAAGTATTGAGTTAAATATCAAAAACTCTGATGATCTAGCCGTCTTTCACAATTTATTAGAGACAGCCGATGTTTTTGTAACAAATATCCCTAGAATGAGCTCGCTAAAAAGAGCAAAAATTGACCCCAAGACTCTTCAAAAAATAAATCCTAGGCTAATATACGCAGGAATTAGTGGCTATGGGCACACCGGACCAAAATCTAATCGCGGAGGTTACGATATTATTGCTCAGGGTGAAGCTGGCCTAATGACGCTGACAGGCGAAATTGATGGTGGTCCAATGCGTTTTCCAACACCTATGGCAGATATAACTGCTGGAATTTACACAACAATAGGCATACTTGGGGCACTCTATGCAAGAGATAACTCCAACAATGGTACTGGGAAAGGACAATTTCTAGATGTTTCTTTAGTTGATGCTCAAACTACTTGGCTAGCAAATATTGGTGGTAGCTATTTTGCCACGGGTAACCGCCCAGAACGTCTTGGTAATATCCACCCAACAGTAACACCTTATCAACCAATGAGAGCTAGGGACAAGATGATCATTGTAGGTGTAGGCACAGAAAGGCTATGGGAACGTTTGTGTGATGCACTTGGATTAGATAAAGAAATTCAGAATGACCCGAGGTTTTCTACAAACGCAGCAAGAAATCTCAATCGCGATGACTTAATTCCCATTTTAGAGGAAAAATTATTACTGAAAGATGCATCTGAGTGGGTAGAGATTTTTGTTAAAAAATCTATACCCTCTGGACCAATTAATTTTCCTGACGATACATTAACTGATGAACATATCATATCTAGAGGAATGGTAGTTGAGCTTGAACATCCTCTAATCGGTATTGTTAAGTCTATTGGAAATCCAATAAATTTATCAGACCATGGTCCAACTTACCGTAGGTACCCCCCTACATTGGGAGAGCACAATGAAGAAATACGGAACGAACTGAGATCGAAAAATGACTCAAATAAATAATCAATATAAAAGGAGAAGGTTTCTAACTTATTTAGCTAGCACACCACTCTTGGGTAAAAGTTTTCGCGCCGTAGGACAATCTCCAAGCGAAGAAATCAGTATTCCTATAGATAATGCCGAAGAAGCTGTAAATGTATTTGACTTTGAAACTGTTGCAAGAACTACACTCAGCAACGCACATTACACATATTTGTCTTCAGGTGTTGATAGTGGGGAGACAATTAAAGCAAACCGGGCTGGTTTTGAGAAAATCCAGCTTAGAGTTCGACGAATGATTGATGTTAGTGAAGTAGATACTTCAATAAAGTTATTTGGAAAGTCATTCTCTTCGCCTATTGTAGTTGCTCCTTGCGGTACTCAAAAAGCATTTCACCCTGACGGAGAGCTTGCTACAGCACGTGCATCTAACTCTAGAGACACCCTACAAATTTTATCAACAGTTAGCTCCTATAGTGTCGAAGAAGTAAATGGAAGCCGTCACGAACCAACTTGGTTTCAGTTATACCCGACAGAAGACTGGAATGTTACAAGGCAACTAGTTCAACGAGCTACAAATGCAGGCTGTCCTGCAATTGCTGTAACTGTTGATTTGCCCGCAAGCAATCGCGAAGCTCTTAGGAGATTTAGGCGCGACACAAATATGGAATGCTTAGGATGTCATATTCCTGGATTTAGTAACTCTATTCAAAGGCGACCAATGTTTGATGGCATCGACACCAGTTCTATTACAACGACCCGATCTAGCAATTTAGATTGGGAGTTTATGGACAAACTAAGAGATTTCACAGATGCCAAGCTACTACTAAAAGGTATTGTCACAAGTGAGGATGCAGAACTATGTATCGAACATGGAGTAGATGGGGTTATTGTTTCTAATCATGGTGGTAGAGCTGAAAATAGCGGTAGAGGAACAATTGAGTCACTACCTGAAGTTGTTAGAGCTGTACGTGGTCGTATTCCTGTTCTTGTGGATAGTGGGTTTCGACGTGGAGTTGATATTTTTAAAGCATTTGCATTAGGTGCTGATGCTGTATGCATTGGTCGCCCTTATCTATGGGGATTAAGTTCATACGGACAAACTGGAGTCGAGAAAGTATTAGATCTACTCCACAGTGAATTAAAAATGATGATGCAACAAGCTGGAACAAAACAACTAAGCGATATAAATAACAATTATATTGCGTGATAAATTACAAAAGTTTTTCTTAATACTATTTTACTTTAAGCGCTGTATGTACTCTGACAACCTTGAGCCAACATCCGGATGTTTAATGCCATATTCGATTGTAGCCCTTAGATAGCCAAGTTTAGACCCGCAGTCATATCTAATACCATCAAAAGGCAAAGCGTGCACAGGCTGTTCTTGTATCAAGCTACTGATACCATCAGTTAATTGAATTTCATTGCCTACTCCTTTTGAAGTCTTAGCAAGCTTAGAAAATATTTCCGGCTTCAATATATACCTACCAACGACAGCTAAGTTACTAGGCGCATCTTTCGGTAATGGTTTCTCAATAATTTTTGTTACTTGAAGTACTCCATTATTTTTTTCTGTTCCAACTATTCCGTACTTTTCAGATTCACTTAAATCAATATGTTCAACACCAACTATGCTAACTTTATGCATTTCAAAATGTGAGCGCATTTGCACCAAACAAGGCACATCGCCAGAAATCAGATCATCTGCAAGATGTACAAAAAATGGCTCATTACCAACTGCTTCCTGTGCACACAGAACTGCATGGCCTAACCCTAAAGGCTTTTTCTGATTTATATACACACACTTTATATCTGACGGAATAATCTCTTTTACTAAACTTAAAAGGCTTTCCTTTCCAGACTGAATAAGAGCTTTTTCAAGCTCTAAATTATTCTCAAAATGGCTCTTTAGCACATCCTGAGAGTTGCCGGTAATAAAAATAAGCTTTTTTGCGCCCGCAGCGATAGCTTCTTCAACTGCATACTGTATAAGTGGTTTATCCACTATGGGTAGCATCTCTTTAGGTGAGACTTTTGTTACGGGAAAAAAACGAGTACCCCTACCTGCCACAGGGAAAACTGCAATACGAATTTTTCCTTTACTCAAAGCAATGCTCCAATATGCATATAAATGGAATCAATTTATGTTTTATTAGTTTAAAACTAAATTGGGCTCAATGAATCAGATTCTGTAGTTTAAAGTCATGTACTGGGCGGACACTCTCCCATGTTTTACAACTTGGACAATGCCAGAGTAGTTTCTCACTTCGATAACCACAAATAGTACAGCGATAACGAGGAATCAAATCTGCAAGTGTTTTCAATCCGTCTGTTATACGGTTAATGTCATTTTCACTTAATTGCTTTGATTTACTAGAACTGTCATTTATACCAATAAATGATGAAAGCACTCCATGATTAATAATAAAACTCTGAACACAACTATCAACCACTTTGGATTCATTTATATCAGTTAAAATAGCAGCATAAGCGATGATATTATCTAATTCAGGGTTTTTATTTATTATATTTTTCAAATATGATTCAAACTCAGTTTCACGATTATTTTTATGATAACAACTCAATAACTCTGGTAATACCTCAACCATCAACCTTGGGTCTGATGCGAGAATCTGCTCATATAATTGCGCAGCTTCCAAGTAGTCATTTTCTTCTTGACATATGGCTGCACGTATTAATGAGGCCCGAAATGCACCAGAAGTTGTCCGCACTGATCCCTTCAAATGCTGCCTAGCCAAACCCAAGTCACCTGATAATCTTGCTTGCTCTGCTAACTCGCAGTGATAGTGAGCAACTTCAATAGACTTTTCTTCAGTTAACATCTCAAGTTCACGATGCGTTTCGATTGCTTTATCCCACTCCTGCTCGCGTTCATATATATCAACCAAATTCCTTAATGCTGCTTCTCCTAGTGTTGGGCTCTTATCTAGCTCAGAGAACAGAGTTTCTGCTCGATCAAACAAACCTGCACTTAGAAAGTCTTGTCCCAAGGAAAACAACGCTTGATCACGCTGTTCCGGATCTAAACCAGGCCTTGCAAGTAAATTTTGATGGACACGTATTGCCTTGTCTACTTCACCACGCCTACGAAATAGGTGTCCTAAAGCAAAATGTGTTTCTAAAGCATCCTCATCTATTTTTGCCATTTCAACAAACAGCTCTAAAGCCTCTTCTGTCTGTCTATTTAAAACTAAATTTAAACCCCGAAGATAATCAGCATTAATTGTGTCAGGTATTGAATCTAATTCACCATGTGAAGAATATCTTGCAAATGCCCAACCAGTTGCCGCAGCAATAATAAATAATCCAGCTAGAAAAAATGTGGCTTCAGTTGGCATTTTACAAAGGTAGACGTCTTATATTATTCAGTTCAACCTCAGCAAGTTTTAGCTTCCTACGCAGTTTACGCCTTTCAGACAAAACCCGAAGCAATGCCAGACTAACTGTAAGAAGACCGGCCACCCACCCTATAGCGAAAGTCACTATAAATGCCAATGATATAGGAGCATCCTCGACTACCATAAAACCAAGATAAAGAGTAACTACTAAAGAATTATGGTAGGCAAAGGTAGCTGCCATCATCACCATAAAGATTAGGACTATAAAGAGAAAAAACTTTCGTATTGCGCCCAAACTATGATCACCCGGAAAACGAGTCGTATTGTTAAATTTTCATCACACTTAAATTTAAACCCAGGATAAACTATTTACCTTGATACCTAGCTACTTACCGATTCATTCCTTGAACTATTTACGCGATCTCTAAGATCTTTGCCTGGTTTAAAATGAGGGACATGCTTCCCTGCAAGTGCAACTGCCTCACCGGTCTTAGGATTCCTGCCCATGCGAGCTGGTCGATAATGCAATGAAAAACTACCAAAACCCCGAATCTCTATACGGTCGCCATTAGCTAAAGATTCGCTCATGGACTCAAGAATATGCTTAACCGCAAGTTCGACATCTTTTGCAGGTAAATGCTTTTGTTTACTAGCTATAGCATCAATCAATTCTGACTTTGTCATTGTTGTGCACCATCCTCTTGGGCTACACCACCCATATTATTATTAAATAACTCAATCATTATCCATTTGCTCTTTCAGTAGATCGCCTAATGACGTCCCTGAAGCAGCCGCATCAGTGTCTGTCTTATAACTTTCAACAGCCTCAGCCTCATCGCTTACTTCCCTTGCTTTTATTGAAAGGTTAATAATTCTATTTTTTCTATCCATTCCTACAAACTTTGCTTCAATTTCATCATCGGGCTTTAGAATTGTTCTTGCATCATCAATCCTATCCCTAGATATCTCTGAGGCTCGTATATAGCCAATCACATTATCTGCTAACTCTACAGTTGCCCCTTTAGCATCAACTTCCTTTATTACACCTTTCAAAATAGAGTCCTTCGGATGGTCTCCCATAAATACAGATATAGGATCTTGATCTAATTGCTTAACACCCAAAGATATACGCTCACGCTCAGAGTCAATCGCTAAAACAGTGGTTTCTAGTTCTTCACCTTTTTTATAATTCCTGACTGCTTCTTCACCAGTGAGATCCCATGACAAATCAGAGAGATGAACTAACCCATCTATTCCTCCAGGCAAGCCAATAAAAACCCCAAAATCAGTTATTGATTTGATCTGCCCAGATACTTTATCGCCTTTTTTATGTTTTTCTGCAAAATCGTCCCATGGATTTGCTTGACATTGTTTTAGTCCTAAAGAAATTCGTCTTCTTTCTTCATCAATATCCAACACCATTACTTCAACTTCATCACTTATTTGAACAACCTTATGTGGGCTCACATTTTTATTTGTCCAATCCATCTCTGATACGTGAACTAACCCTTCTACTCCTTCCTCAATCTCAACGAAGCACCCATAATCGGCAATATTAGTTACTTTGCCAAATAATCTTGCATTAGTAGGATATCTACGAGCAAGGTCCATCCAAGGATCTGAACCAAGTTGCTTCAGCCCTAGGGAAACTCGATTTTTCTCACGATCAAACTTTAAAACCTTTACTTCCAGTTCTTGGCCTACACTAACTACTTCTGCCGGATGTTTTACTCGTTTCCAAGCCATATCAGTGATATGTAAGAGTCCATCTATTCCACCTAAATCAACAAACGCACCGTAATCTGTAAGATTTTTCACAACTCCTTTGACGCTAGAACCTTCCTCAAGATTTTTTAGAAGTTCATCACGCTCAGCACTGTACTCTTCCTCAACCACTGCACGCCTAGATACAACTACATTATTACGTTTTTGATCCAACTTAATAACTTTGAACTCTAACGTACTTCCCTCAAGTAAAGCCGGGTCTCGTATAGGACGTACATCAACAAGTGATCCTGGCAAGAAGGCTCTTACTAAATCTAGCTCAACAGTGAATCCTCCTCGTACTCTACCTGTGATAGTTCCAGAAACAACTTTACTTGCCTCAAAAGCTTCCTGAAGTGTTGACCAGGTTCGCATACGCTTAGCCTTTTCACGAGATAGACGGGTCTCTCCATAACCATCCTCAACAGCATCTAAAGCAACCTCAACAGTGTCGCCTATATCGACTTCTATATTGCCGCTATCATCTAAAAATTGATTTGCTGGAATTACGGCCTCAGACTTAAGACCTGCGTTAACTATTACAACATCTGCGTTAACATCTACTACATAAGCTGTCAAAATCTCGCCCTGCTTAATCTGACGACTAGCAAGACTCTCCTCGAGTAGCTCAGCGAAGGTTTCGCTCATAATATAATTGAATCCGTTTTCACGGGCCTCCAAACTCAACATCAGTCCATCATGGACTAATGGTCAACCAAAAATAGCCTCGCTCCCTGCGTGGCCTACCAACTAAACTTTTAGGCAAACCCCTTTTCCTGAAGCCAATGTAGGATGGTAATTACAACATCCTCAGGATTCAGCTTTGTAGAGTCACAAATTCGCGCATCCTTTGCCGGTCTAAGAGGGGCAATTTTGCGATTAACATCACGCTCATCACGCAACACTAACTCCCTAGAAAGGTCCGGCAGGCTAACATTAATCCCCTTTTGCTTCAACTGGTTATAACGCCTAGAGGCCCTTTCCTCAACACTTGCAGTTAAGAATACCTTTAGAGATGCATATGGAAATATAACGCTTCCCATATCTCTTCCATCTGCAACTAAACCGGGTTCTCTAAGAAACTTACGTTGTCGAGTTAATAGAACTGATCGTAGGGCTGGCATAGACGCAATCTCTGAGGCTTTATTGGCGCACTCTGGTGTTCTTATATCAAGGGTGACATCAGATCCATCTAAAAAGGTTTTTTCTTCCTCGCATGCTTCAGAAAAAGAAATATCCATTTCAGCTGCAATTTCAGTAACTGCGGTTGAATCATGTATAGACACATTTTTTTTTATTAAATTAAGAGCTACCAGTCGATACAAAGCACCACTATCAAGCAAATTCCACTTTAATGAACGTGCTAAAGCTCGACTAATAGTACCTTTACCAGATCCGACAGGG
Source organism: Rhodospirillaceae bacterium (assembly GCA_002718345.1). Taxonomy (GTDB): domain Bacteria; phylum Pseudomonadota; class Gammaproteobacteria; order Steroidobacterales; family Rariloculaceae; genus UBA6522. The sequence goes on along the minus strand of PBDA01000030.1, from coordinate 89,005 downwards.
CCATCTATAGCAACAACTGGAATTTCAGAATTCATTAGTGTCTGGTGCTAATCGTATGGGGTCGTATTGCAAACCCAACTGAATTTGCTATAGATAAAAAATCAGGAAATGAAGTATTGATTTCCCTTGCCCTACTAATATAAATCGAATCTTTTGCAGCAATTCCAGCAACTGCAAAAGACATAGCAACCCGATGATCGCCATGACTATCTATATATCCCCCAGAAAGTGCGCCTCCCTTGATGCGCAAACCATCTTTAGTCTCTTTTGTTTTAACCCCAAGTGTATTTAATCCTTCTGCCATTACACTTAATCGGTCGCTTTCCTTATAACGCAACTCTTTAGCATCATTCACTGATGTAATTCCATCAGCAAAAGCAGCCGCTACAAAAAGCACAGGAAATTCATCAATTGCCAAAGGTACAAGCTTAGCATCAATCTCAATACCTCTAAGCTGACTTTTCTTAACTAGTAAATCTGCTACAAGTTCATTTCCAGATTCTCTACTATTCAAAATTTCTATTGAACCGCCCATCAATCTTAAGATTTCCAGCAAACCAGTACGCGTTGGGTTAATTCCAACATTTTTTATCAAAAGGCCCTCATTTGATGCAAGGAGCCCAGCTACTATAAAAAATGCTGCTGAGGAAAAATCGCCTGGAATTTCATGATTTCTTGCCGTTAAAGCAACAGGACCATCTAAAGAAAGCTCATGGTCATTGCCTGTAGATAATTCAACTCCCATAGTTTTAAGCATAATTTCTGTATGATCTCTGCTTGGTCCTGGAGAATGAACAGTTGTACGCCCTTCTGCCCATAGGCCTGCTATTAATAAAGCTGACTTAACCTGAGCGCTAGCAACAGGCAATCTATAATTAATACCACGTAATTTCTGACCTCCAGCTATGACAAGAGGCGGACACCCTTCATTACTATCAATTTTTGCTCCCATAGAACTTAATGGTTCAGTAATCCTCGACATTGGGCGTTTACTCAGCGAATCATCCCCAATTAATACCGAACTAAAGGGCTGAGAAGAAAGCATGCCCGCTAATAAACGCATGGCTGTTCCAGAGTTCCCAAGATCAAGAGATTGTTTGGGCTCAGTTAAACCGTTGGCACCTACGCCACATACTTTTACCTTGTTAGAGTTTGTAGTTATTTGTATTCCCATAGAACGTAAAGCATTCATCGTTGCCAAACAATCCTCACCATTTAAAAAACCATGAAGATAGCTATCTCCCTCAGCAATAGCACTAAGCAAAAGCGCTCTATGTGAAATGGATTTATCACCAGGGACAACTATTTCTCCATTAATATGTTGAACTGGTTCTGAACAGAGCAAATCAGGCTTAATATTTAAAGTTTCATTTTCCATAAATATTTCAGAATCAGACATACTAATAATTAGCTTTTGGGTATGACCCTAAAACACGAAATAAACTTGAGTAACCTTCTACTTCTTTCAGTGCCGACATAATATTTTTTTCAGTCCTATGGCCATCTATATCTACAAAGAACACATAATCCCAATTGCGTTTTCTAGAAGGCCTAGATTGAATTCGAGTCATGTTTATATTGTGTTTTGCTAACGGCTTCAATAAATTCAACAATGCGCCGGGGCCCTTAGTACCGCTAGCCGATAATAAAATAGTAGTTTTATCATTCCCGCTCACTTCACATGGGTCGCTGCCAATAACTAAAAAACGAGTTGCATTATTAGCTTGATCCTGGATATCAGAACCAAGAATATTTAGCCCATAAACATTAGCAGCGGCATCACCAGCAATTGCAGCTGCACCTTTTTCCACACTTGCCTGACTAGCTCCTGCTGCATTACTAGAGACAGGAACAATTTCAGCCATTGGTAGTGAAGCAGCAAGCCAAGCCCTACATTGAGCTAGCGACTGAGGATGAGAATAAACTTTATTAATTTCTTCAAGGGTGTCCATCTGACTCATCAAATATTGTCTTATTGGAACTTCAACCTCACCACATATACAAAGTGATGACATGAGAAACATATCCAATGTGTTACTCACCAATCCTTCAGTTGAATTCTCAACTGGAACAACCCCGAAATCAGCAGCTTTTATTTCTATTTCACTGAATACCTCTTCGATTGTAGCAAGAGAAATACCAGTTATTGACGCCCCAAAATGCTTAACAACAGCCGACTGACTAAATGTGCCCTCAGGCCCAAGGAAAGCAACTCGTGTCTGTTGCTCGGTGGTCTTTTCAACCATGGATCAATGACCTCAATTAGTAGGCGACATTTGGCCTTAAAGGCCTTCGTCAAGTTGGGGCAAAATTCTTACGCGAAGTATGCCATCTATAGATGAAATACGCTCAAAAGTTTCATCATCCACAGGATCATCAATATCCATTAAGGTATAAGCTAAATCTCCTCTCGAAACATTTAACATATCGGCTATATTTATATTTTGCTCCGCTAAAGCTGTAGATATCTGACCAACCATACTTGGCACATTAGCATTAGCAATTGATAGTCGATGAGGGCGTGTCCGAGATAACTTTGCTTCTGGCATATTAACAGAATGCCCTACATTCCCGTTTTCTAAAAAATCTATGAGATTATCCGCCACCATGACAGCACAGTTTTTTTCTGCCTCAACTGTTGAAGCTCCAAGATGGGGCAGGCATATAACTTTCTGATGGTCCTTTATTTCAGGCGTTGGAAAATCACATATATATGTACTAATACAACCCTCATTGATTAACTCGATTACTGCTGAATTATCAACCACCCCATTGCGTGCAAAATTAAGAATAATGCTATTACTTGGAAGTAAGCGCATAAGTGTGTAGTTAATTAAGAATTTAGTATTTCCATTAAGAGGAATGTGAGCAGTAATGATATCGCAATTTTTAAAAAGCTCCTCTAAATTTGCAGCTTGCTGCACACCAGAATACAATTGCCATGCCCGTTTGACTGTTACCTTAGGATCATATCCTATGACACGCATTCCTAAAGAAAGGCACGCGTTTGCAACCTCAACACCTATAGCACCAAGCCCAATGACACCCAAGGTTCGGCTTGGTAATTCACATCCGACGTATTTTTTTTTACCAGCTTCGACTTTAGATGAAATGAGCTCATCAGAGCCCTTTAATTTACTAACATATTCCCAAGCATCAGGGAGGTTTCTTAAGCCCATTAATATAGCTCCAATAACGAGCTCTTTTACAGCATTAGCATTAGCGCCAGGGGCATTGAAAACTGGCACGCCCAACTCACTTAATTTTTCTATTGGTATATTGTTAATTCCCGCGCCAGCTCTAGCTACTGCTAATAATGAACTTGGAAACTCAAAGTCATGAATATTTTGTGAACGTAGCAATATGGCACTTGGATCAGACAAATCGTTACCGTAGTTATATCGAGTTTTCGAAAAACGATTTAATCCTTCCTTGGCAATGGAATTAAGTGTTAATACTTTAAATTTTATTTTTGGCTCACCCATAGCGTTTCTGGAACTCATTCATGAAATTAACTAAAGCATCAACACCAGCCTCTGGCATTGCATTATAGATACTAGCTCTCATACCTCCCACCAACCTGTGACCCTTAAGATTAGCAAGCCCAGCATTACTAGATTCTTCTAGAAAAAGCGAATCCATCTTCGAATCCGGCAATGTGAACGGGACATTCATCCAAGACCGGCATTTAGGATCAATAGGATTACTGTAAAAATCAGATTCATCAATGGCTTCATAAAGCTTTTCAGCTTTTCTCTTATTTCGCTGTGCCATTTCTAAAACACCACCTTCTTTTTTTACCCAATCAAAGACGAGGCCAGCTAAATACCAATTAAAAGTTGGAGGTGTATTAGACATTGAATCTGAATCTGACATAGCCCGATAATTAGTAACAGTTGGTGTTTCAGATCTAGCTTTATCTAATAAATCGTCTCTTACGATTACTACGGTAAGCCCAGCTGGACCTATATTTTTTTGTGCTCCAGCATAGATAACACCAAATCTATTCACATTTATTGGGCGCGATAGAAGGGTCGATGACATATCAGCTACGAGGGGAGCTTTCGACATGTCAGGAATTTGGTGAAACTCTACTCCAACAACAGTTTCATTGATAACCAAATGAATATAACTAGCATCATCGCTTAGATTCCAAGTTGCCGAATCAGGAATACCAAAATAATTTCCATCTATTCCATCTACAGCTAAATTAACACTTAAAAATCGCTCAGCTTCCTTGGCAGCTTTTTTGCCCCAATTGCCTGTAACTACATAATCAGCTTTCTGACTAGCGTTGGTAAGATTTAATGGTACTGCGGCAAACTGCAAGCTTGCTCCGCCTTGGAGAAACAATACTTTATAATTTTCAGGAATAGACAACAATTCTCTTAGCGTTACTTCGGACTTAGCTGCATACTCAACAAAGGGCTTCCCGCGATGACTAACTTCCATCACAGACATACCTTGATCTTGCCAATTAAGTAACTCTTCTTTAGCCTTATTAAGAACTTCAGTTGGAAGGGCGGCGGGCCCTGGGCTAAAGTTATATACACGCTCCATTCGTCACTATCTCCTTGTGTTCTAATGGCATAGATGTGTTAGTCAGTTGTCTTCGCCTCATCATCAGGTGATTGTTCTCCTAACATCTCTATTCGCTCCAAGCCAACAAGACGATCTCCATTATCAAGTTTTATTAGACGCACACCCTGAGTATTTCTTCCCATAATTGAAATTTCTGATGATGGCGTCCTTACCAGAGTCCCGTTAGAACTTATCAACATAACTTCATTTTCATCATTAACTTGCACAGCACCAATAACTGAACCATTACGCTCAGAAGTCTGAATAGCAATAACGCCTTTACCTCCTCTACCCTGAGATCGAAATTCTGACAATGACGTACGCTTTCCATAACCTCTTTCTGTTGCAATAAGCACTACTTCACTTTCAGGAATACATAGCGAGATAACTTCATCATGAGAACCAGTAAGTCGTAATCCTCGGACACCGGCAGCCGTTCTACCCATTGACCGAACATTTTTTTCTGAGAACCTAATTACTTTTCCTGAGCTAGAAAACAACATGAGATCTTGCTCGCCATCTGTTAACCCTGTACCAATAAGCCGATCATTCTCTTTTAGCTCTACCGCAATAATTCCATTCGTTCGAGGCCTTGAAAAAGCCTGTAAAGGCGTCTTTTTTACAGTACCCCTTGTAGTTGCGAAAACTACATACTTATTATCTTCATATTCCTTTACAGGAAGTACTGCATTTATTCTCTCATCTTCTTCTAATGGTAAAAGATTAATGATAGGTCGACCCCTAGCACCTGGGCCAGCTTGAGGTAGCTGATATACTTTTAACCAATAGACTTTACCTCTACTAGAGAAACAGAGAAGCGTGTCGTGTGAATTAGCAACAAATAACTGATCAACAAAGTCTTCATCTTTAACTCGAGTTGCAGCGCGCCCCCGCCCGCCTCGTCTTTGTGCCTGATAGGTAGTTAATGGCTGAGCCTTTGCATAACCACCATGAGATAGCGTAACAACAAGATCTTCCTCTGGGATCAGATCCTCAATAGTTAAATCACTAAAATCTTCAACAATTTCTGTGCGGCGAGAATCTGAGTATTGTTCTCTAACTTCATGTAACTCAGCTTTAATCACTAATTCAAGTGCAGTAGAATTTTCCAAAATCTCATAATATTTTTTAATTGAGTCAATTAAACCATTGTATTCTTTATGAATATTATCTTGCTCTAATGCAGTCAAACGATGCAATCTGAGTTCAAGAATAGCTTGAGCTTGAAAATTAGATAATCTATAACCTATGTCATTTAGGCCACTGTCTCCCTCAAGATCGTCAGGACGAGTAAGATTAACAACGCCACCCTGCTTTAACATGTCAACAACTGCTCCTGGCGGCCAGTCTCTATCAACAAGAGCAGCTTTGGCATCAGCTGGTGAGGCAGAAGCTTTTATAAGTGCTATAACATCATCAATATTGGCTAATGCTACTGCTTGCCCTTCTAAAATATGCGCACGTTGCTTAGCCTTTTTGAGTTCAAATAATGTCCTTCGAGTAACAACCTCACGCCTATGTTGCAAGAAGGCATGCAACAATTCCTTGAGCCCCAAAAGTTTCGGCTGACCATTAACAAGACCAACCATGTTAATACCAAACACGCTTTGTAGAGGCGTCTGCTTATAAAGGTTATTTAAAACTACCTCCGATAATTCTCCTCTGCGCAACTCAATAACTACTCGCAACCCATCTTTATCTGATTCATCCCTCAGCTCTGTTATTCCCTCTAATCTTTTCTCACGCACCAACTCGGCAATTTTTTCTATTAATCTAGCTTTATTTACTTGATAAGGAAGTTCTGTAATTACAATAGATTCACGTCCGCGTGAATCTAAAGGTTCAATTTCCGTTCTGGCCCTCATATGAACTCGACCACGACCTGTGTTATATGCACTTGCTATACCCTGTGAGCCAAATATCAAACCTGCAGTAGGAAAGTCAGGCCCTGGTATAATTTCTATTAACTCGGCAACTGTTAGATCAGGGTTCTTCATAAGAGCAAGACAGCCATCAATAATTTCACCCAAATTGTGTGGCGGAATATTTGTTGCCATTCCTACGGCAATTCCAGATGACCCATTAATAAGAAGATTAGGAATACGAGTTGGGAGCACCGTGGGTTCATGCTCCGAGTCATCATAGTTTGCAGCAAAATCAACAGTCTGTTTATCAATATCAGCAAGTAGCTCTTGGGCAAAACGTGCCATCCTAACCTCGGTATAACGCATAGCAGCCGGTGCATCACCGTCTACAGAACCGAAATTACCTTGACCATCCACTAACAAATAGCGCATCGAGAAATCTTGAGCCATACGTACAATAGTGTCGTAGACAGCGCTATCTCCGTGAGGATGATATTTACCGATGACATCCCCTACTATACGAGCTGATTTTTTATATGGACGGTTATATTCGTTTCCAAGCTCACGCATGGCGTAAAGCACTCGCCTATGAACCGGTTTTAGGCCATCTCTAACATCTGGAAGCGCCCGACCAACAATCACACTCATAGCGTAATCAAGATATGACTGTGTCATCTCTTCTTCGAGCGTGACAGGTAAAATTCCTTTTTCCCCTTCAGTCATGAGCTAAACCACATTTATCCATCCACTGACCTGCTTGTTAGGGCCAAAATTCTTAAGAAAATGAAAATAAAACGACTTGTCAGACATTCTTAGCTTGACCTAAATAGACTGGAGGAAACCGAACTCCAAGCAATAAATCAACATCTAAATTCTACCATAAGCAACGGATTCCCCGTAGCTTTGAGAGAGCTTTTAAGCCACTATATCTAACTCTAAATCACAAATAGCTTTATATAGTCTTTTTCTAATGGCACAACAAATAGATACCCTTATCTCTCCTAAATGGTTAATCCCCATTGAACCTCACTCAGGAATAATTAGCGACCACTCTATTGCCTTTGATAAGGGTAAAATTCTTGCGGTACTTCCAAGCAATGAAGCACTCAGATACTTTGAACCAAATGTAATTCATGAACGCCCAAGTCATGTTGTTTTACCTGGATTAGTTAATACGCACACTCATGCTGCGATGACATTACTAAGGGGATTAGGGGATGATCTTCCTTTGCAACGTTGGCTTGAAGAAAAAATTTGGCCTGCAGAAATGCGCCTTATGGGGTCAAGTTTTGTTCGTGATGGTACTCAGCTTGCTATTGCCGAAATGATTCAAGGCGGAATAACATGTTTTGCTGATATGTATTTTTACCCTGAACACACAAGCGATATTGCATCGGAAATGGGAATAAGAATGGTCGTAGGCATGATTGCCATAGACTTTCCTACACCATGGGCAGCAAATAGCGCAGAATGTATTAATAAGGGCCTGTCTATCCATGATGCTTACAAACAACATGAACTCATATCAACGATGTTTGCTCCTCACGCCCCATATACAGTGTCAGATGACACATTAATTCGCATCAGGCAGCTTGCTGACGAATTAGATGTTCCGGTTCAAATTCATATCCACGAAACTCGCAAAGAGATTGATGATGCTCTGGAAAAAGATGGAGTTCGCCCGCTTGAACGCCTAAATAGCCTTGGATTAGTAAATCCTAATCTACTAGCTGTTCATGCCACTCAATTAACAGAAGATGAAATAAGTCTATTAGCACAAAATGGCTGTACTGTTATACATTGCCCCCGTTCTAACTTAAAACTTGCAAGCGGTGCATGTCCAGTCCAAAAGCTTATATCAGCAGGGGTAAACGTATCACTTGGAACTGATGGAGCAGCGTCTAATAATCAGTTAAACCTCTGGTCTGAAATGAATATAGCCGCACTTTTTGGCAAATTCATAGCTGATGACACCACAGCATTATCAGCTATAGATATTTTACGGTGTGCGACTATAAATGGAGCTCGAGCTTTGGGACTAGATCAAGTAATTGGGTCTCTTGAAGTAGGCAAAAGCGCTGATTTAATTTGTGTAGATCTCAATACAATAAATACTCAACCAGTACTTGACCCACTCTCACAGCTTATCTATGCCTCTGATCGACATAACGTAACCGACTCATGGATTGCTGGCAACCATTTATTAAAAGGGAGGGAACTCATAGGATTTAACACAGATTCTTTGTTGTTACTTGCCAAAAAATGGACTAAAAAGGTACTTAGCTAGTGAATAAAAAGTTAGCAGATGCCGCTAAAACAATGACCTCAGAAGAAATTGAAAAATTTGACTCTATGGCAGACCAATGGTGGGATCTCAAAGGCCCCCTCAAAACACTTCATGATATAAATGCCCTCCGCATCACTTACATTGCTGAACGTGTAAATCTTAAAAATGCCAGAATTTTAGATATTGGTTGTGGCGGTGGAATTCTAAGTGAAGGAATTTCAAAACTAGGAGGTGATGTTGTAGGAATTGATTTGGCTCAATCAAGCATAAATGTTGCAATTGAACACGCCAAAAGCAATGGTCTTAATATTGAATATGATTGCATTGATGCAAATGACTACACCGCCATCAATACAAATACATTTGATGTAGTCACTTGCTTAGAACTGCTTGAGCACGTTGATTCTCCAGCTAGCGTTATCAAATCATGTGCCCAAGCTGTAAAACCTGGTGGAAGTGTATTCTTCTCTACTATCAATAGAAATCTAAAAAGCTTTGTCATGGCTATATTAGGAGCAGAACATATTCTTAAGATGATCCCAAAAGGAACACATGAATACGAAAAGCTCATTCGTCCTTCAGAGCTTACAAGCTGGTGCCGAGAAGCAAACCTTCATCCTCTTAATTTAACAGGACTACATTTCAACCCATTAACTCAATCATACTGGCTTGGTGGCAATGTTCATGTAAATTACCTCGCTCACACCCAGTTACTGACATCATCGTGAAAGTAAAAGGAGTCTTATTTGATTTAGATGGTACATTAATTGATACCGCGCCAGATCTTGTCCAAGTTTTAAATCAAATGTTGGCAATTCATAGCCAACCTCCTGTTCCCTATGCTATAGCTAGAAATGAGGTGTCAAATGGCGCTTTAGGACTAATAAAGCTTGGATTTGGTGATACGTTATCCGATATAGAACTTGAAAAACTACGGTTAGAGTTTTTAGCTTGTTATGTAAAAAACCCCTGTAATAAAGCTAAATTATTTGATGGCATAGAAGATTTACTTAAATTTTTGGAAAAACAAAATATTAAATGGGGCATTGTTACCAATAAACCCCAAGCTATGACTGAACCATTACTCAAATCATTAGGGATTTTTACTAGAGCAGGCTCTGTTGTAAGTGGAGATCGGCTTCCAGAACGCAAGCCACACCCTGCGCCGGTTCTTTTAGGAGCTAAAGAACTTAGAGTTTCATCTAATTTCTGTGTATATATCGGTGATGCTCCACGCGATATAGAAGCGGGACGTGCGGCAGGAATGGCAACAATTGCTACCTCCTATGGTTACATTAGGGCTAACGATAATGTCAAAGACTGGAATGCAACGATGATCGTTAGGCGCCCACGAGGCTTGAAAAATGCTATAAACCATTTAAACAATAATGAATAACCTACTAAATTATGAACCACCCAATGATCACTTCCTAAATCGCGTTATTTTGATAACAGGCGCAAATCGAGGAATTGGTCGCTCTCTAGCAAAAGCATTGCTTCACTATGGTGCAACTGTAGTTCTTCATGGACGTGATCTAAAAGCGTTAAACTCAGTTGTCAACGAAAGTTGTTATGACAAAAAGAATTACTCCTTAGAAATTTTAGATCTTAAATCAACTGACAAACGTCTATATGAAAACTTCACTAACCAAATACTGAAAAAATATGGAAAACTTGATGGTGTAGTACATAATGCAGGTATTTTAGGTGAGCGTAAAACTATTGAAAATTACAATGCCGATATATGGAATAATGTATTGCAAGTTAATTTAAATTCTGTTTTTATGCTTACAAAAGAATTATTACCACTACTTCACCATTCTTCCGATCCGTCTATGATCTTTACAACTAGTGGAGTAGGAAATTGTGGCCGCGCTAAATGGGGTGCCTATAGTGTTTCAAAATTTGGGGTTGAAGGCTTAGCGCAAACCCTAGCTGACGAACTTAAAAATACAACAATACGCGTAAATTATATTGATCCAGGTGCAACGCGTACCGATATGCGGAAAAAAGCTTATCCTGATGAAGATCCCAACAAATTACCATCACCAGATGAAATACTCAGTCTTTACCTCTACCTACTAGGGCCTGATAGCACGGGAATAACAGGCCATAGAATGAAAGTTTAGAGTCAAGTAGGGTTACAAAGTTTAACTGATTTATATAAAACAGCACTTTCCTCTCTGGTCAATAAACGCCATTTTCCTCTTCTTAATTCACCCATTTCTATAGAACCATACGCAATACGCAATAGTCGACTTACCGTAATTCCCACAGCTTCAAAAAGACGTCTAACTTCACGATTTTTCCCTTCAGTTAAAGTAACTTCATACCAATAATTTGCTCCAGACCCGCCTCTTGGCTTAATTGAATTAAATTGCCCAATAAAACCCTCAATTTTTACTCCTTCTATTAATTTTTCTATTTGGTTACGAGACAAACGCCCTAGTACTCGAACCGCATAAATTCTTGAAATTTCATAACTTGGGTGCATAAGCCTGTGAGCTAACTCTCCATCGGTAGTTAAAATTATTAAACCAGAAGAATTAATGTCTAACCGGCCTACGTTTATCCATCGCCCATACCTTGGTTCCTGCAAATGATCAAAAATTGTTGATCGTTCGTCTGGGTCTTTCCGAGTACACACCTCGCCAATAGGTTTATGATAGATAAGGCACTGAGATTTTCTATGTTTTGATCTTTGACTACCTACTAAGCGCCCATCTAAGTAGACCGATTCATTTCCATGCAATTTATCACCAAGCTGAGCCGTCTTATTGCCAATCATTAAACGACCTTGCTTGACCCATTTCTCAATCTCTCTTCGAGACCCAAGCCCTAAATTAGCAAGTACTTTTTGAATTCGCTCAGCCACAGTCGAAACTAACTCTCAAGTAGGAATGAAAACTTAAACAATCGTCTACGTTATATCAGTTGCCAAGGAAGGCTTATCAGAGATGCGATCATTCAACTCCATTTGATCAGAATCTTGCGAAGCTGGAGATTCAGAGCTATTTGCCTCATCCTCATTAACTAGAAAATCTGCTTGAGGACTTGGCTCTGGTAGTTCTAACTCTATATTTAAATCTGAGAAATCCTTTAATTCAGATAGAGGAGGAAGGTCTTCAAGTCGCTTCAAACTGAAATAATCAAGAAATTCCTTCGTTGTGCCAAACATCGCAGGTTTACCTGGAACATCTCGATGACCGACTACTCTCACCCATCCGCGCTCTAATAATGTACGAGTGATATTAGTACTAACAGAAACTCCTCGCACATCTTCAATTTCACCACGAGTAATAGGTTGTCGATAAGCAATAAGCGCTAATGTTTCTAAAAGTGCTCTGGAATATCGAGGAGCTCTCTCTTCCCAAAGTGGCGTTAACCAATCAGTCATTGTGCTTTTAATCTGGATTCGATAACCGGAGCCCACCTCTATTAACTGAATCCCCCTATCTTCATAATCTTTGGATAGAGATTCCAATATTTTTTTGAGCACTTTTCTATCGGGAGCTGAACGCTTCTTAAATAAACCAGAAAGTACATCTAAGCTGACTGGCTTTCCTGCAGCCAATAAAGCTGCTTCTATAATATTTTTGATTTGTTGATGTTCCACAACTTTAATTCATTCCTCTTTGTTAATATTCTGATCACTTATACTAGACGTTTCCTTTTTTCTTTCCTCGCTAATACGTACATGTATTGGACCATAAGGCTCATTCTGAACAACATCAATAAGCGCTTCCTTTAATAACTCAAGAATTGCTAAAAATGTGACAGTAATGCCAGTACGCCCTTCATTTGGATTAAATAAAGAAGCAAATTCCTTAAAACCGCTATTCTCCAATCCCACAAGTACTTGAGACATTCTTTCTCTTACAGAAAGCACTTCACGCTGAATATGGTGTTTAGCAAACATATCTGAACGTTCTATCGCTTCTTTAAACGCAATTAAAAGTTCTTTTAAAGCTATATCTGGCAACTTAGTTACTATCCTTTTTTCTGTCACCTCTGCACTGGCTTGGGAAACATCCCTTTCTAGTCTGTGCAGGCTATTGATACTCTTAGCAGCTTCCTTAAAACGTTCATATTCTTGGAGCCTACGCACAAGATCCGCTCTAGGGTCATCTTCCTCCTCCTCTTTTTCGGGAACAGGTAGCAACATTCTTGATTTAATTTCAGCCAGAGTTGCTGCCATGACTAGATATTCACCAGCAAGCTCAAACTGCATATCACGCATAAGCTCAATGTAATGGGTGTATTGCTTTGTAATCTCTGCAATAGGAATATTGAGAATATCTAGATTTTGTCGCCGAATAAGATAAAGGAGCAAATCCAGTGGCCCCTCAAATGCTTCCAAAAATACTTTAAGAGCATGAGGTGGGATATAAAGGTCTCTTGGCAACTCTGTGATTGGTTCCCCTTCAACCAAGGCAAAAGGCATCTCTTTCTGAGCAGGGGCAGTATTATAGTCAGCCTCAGGAGGGGAATTTGAAACCAATTTTAAATCAACTTTATCAGGAGCGGAAAACTCTTTCATTTAAGCAAGCCCCGCAACTGTATTTTGAAAGAATCGCAGAAGAGGAAACAATACAGGTCCAAGTATAGTTATAAGGTTATCAGTTACCAACAAAGCAATTACAATTAAAAAGCCAAATGGCTCGATGCGGTGCAAAATGTTAGCCGCGCTAGGTGGCAATAATCCAGCTAATACTCGACCTCCATCAAGAGGCGGTATTGGAAGCATATTAAAAACAGCAAGCAATACGTTAATAGTAATTCCAGTAAAACATACATTTACTAGCCATTCTCCACTGCTAAGTGATACAAAATCCTGAACAACAAACCCCAAAATTAAAGCCCATCCCATTGCCATTAATAAATTGGCCCCTGGTCCAGCTGCTGCAACCAATATCATATCCATTCTTGGGTTATTAAGCCTATGAAATGCAACTGGAACTGGCTTAGCCCAACCAAATGCCCAAGCACCTCCGCTAATTAACAACATACTAATTGGGAGTAATAGTGTGCCTATTGGGTCAATATGCTTTACTGGATTAAGAGTAAGACGTCCTGCCTGTTTTGCAGTTCTATCACCTAGGCGAAGTGCTACCCAACCATGAGCTACCTCATGAATTGTTATGGCGAAAATCACGGGAATCGCAACTACGGAAATAGTTCTAATAATACTTGGAATATCCATTCTTGCATAAGCCTAGTATACCTACAGCATATTGATCAATATTATTTTCATATATATATATTTTGAAAAATTTAGCCACAATAGTACAGTTGAAATATATAAAATGATTTATAGTCCAATCCAAGTATTACCAGAAACCTATTTTCAAATACCTAACTCTTAAAGCCCTGATATAACATGCAAATTCTTATTGATTTTTTACCTATATTTATTTTTTTTATCACATACCAATACGCAGGAATGTATGCGGCTACGGCTGCAATAATTATTGCGATGGGCTTTCAACTTATCTTTCAATGGCTCAAGGAAGGTAAAGTAAATAAAATGTTAATGACATCAGTAATTCTGGTGACATTTTTTGGAAGCATAACATTGCTCCTTAGAGATCCTATCTTTATTCAATGGAAGCCCACTGTTGTGAATTGGCTATTTGCAATTGCATTTATTATTAGCCGTTATTTTGGCGACAAAACCATAGCAGAAAGAATAATGGGACATGCTGTTGAATTAGAGACAGCAATGTGGCGCCAACTAAATCTTATGTGGGTAGGAAATTTCACTTTCCTTGGTCTAATTAATATTTATGTTGTATATAACTATGATGAATCTACATGGGTTAATTTTAAGCTTTTTGGAATGTTAGGAATCACACTTATCATGGTTATCATTCAGGTCATATGGATAGCTGCTAAAACAGGGCTTAAGGAAAAAATAGAATAAAAATTGAGAATGATTTTTAAAACTATTTTTTTTAATAAAATTTATTAAAATGGATTAAACTCAACTAAACACAAGACTAGAGTGAAAAAAAATCGAATTGAAAAAATAACAGCCCGACTGAAAGAGACTCTTAATCCAGAACAGTTGGAAATCATTGACGAAGGGCATTTGCATAAAGGACATCAAGGCTCCCGTGATGGAAAAGGGCATTATCGGTTAAATATAGTTTCAAATCAGTTTGTTAATTTATCACCTATTTGCATACATAGAATGGTGTTTGATGCTCTGGATGAGCTTATGAAAACGGATATCCATGCACTATCTATAAATGCATCAACCCCTCAAACAAAAACAGAATCAACTATTAAGGATTTAAAATGAACAATAGCTCTAAGGGTCTTTCACTGACAGTTATAGGCGCATTATTAACAGGATGCGCTCAAGAGCAACAAATTGAAATTGTAGAATCAACCAATAACTTTGGTGATGAAATAGTAGCTACAATAGACGAAAAGCCAATTTACCTTTCCGTTTTTGACAGCTATTCAATAGGTAGACTCCAAAAACCAGCTGAAGAACTAAGTGATGCTGAAAGGTCTACTTTGACAGATGAACTTATTGGTTTTTACTTAATGGCTGATGCTGCAGATAATGTAGGGATCACACAAGAACAAGACGTAATGATTGATTTAGAACTACAAAGACTGCAATTACTAAGCAGACAAATGGCAAATCGTTACTTAGATGAAAATCCTCCAACTGAAACAGAAATTCAATTAACTTACGAACAAAATATTGAACAGCTTTCTGGTCGGCAATACAAAGCACGTCATATCTTGCTAGATACTGAAGATGAAGCTCTTGATGTAATATCAGAACTTCAAGCTGGAGAAGATTTTCAGCAACTCGCCATAGACAGATCAACTGGCCCATCAGGGCCTAGAGGCGGAGACCTTGGGTGGTTTACAGCATCGACAATGGTGCCCCCTTTTGCTGCAGCAGTAAGCAATATGCAAATTGGAACTTTTTCCGAGACGCCAGTACAGACAAGATTTGGCTGGCATATAATTTTATTGGAAGATATTAATGAACAACAGGCTCCTGAATTAGACTCAATTCGTGCAGATCTCATAAACTTAGTCCAACAACAAAAGATTGAGGAATATCTATTATCACTACGCGACGCCTCAATAATAGTGGTATCAGATAGCGAATAGATCAATTTAACATTTTTATTTATTAAACAAATCTAGCCAAGCGGACTCAGAAATGATCTTGATACCAAGATTTTTTGCTTTCTCAGCTTTTGAGCCAGGGTTATCTCCAACAATCACTAAATCTGATGATTTGGAAACATTATTTGTGACTTTAGCTCCCATTTGATGCAAATTCTGTTTTGCTTCATCTCGAGTCATACTAGATAAACTACCTGTGAGAACTACGGTCTTACCTGTTAATTCTGTTCTTTTTGGTTTAATCGATCTGCTTTTAGACCAGTGAATACCAGCGTCAAGTAGTTTATAAACCATTTTTTGATTCCGAGGATTAGCGAAAAAGTCCTGAATATTTTTGGCCACAATGGGACCAATATCTGGTACCTCACACAGGTCTTTCCCCTCCTCTCCCATTAGATTTTCAAGAGTTTCATAATGAGCTGCTATGGACTGTGCTGTAACCTCGCCAACTTCCCTAATTCCAAGAGCATACAAAAAACGTCCAAAAGATGTGGCTTTACTTTTCTCAATATTCTTAACTATGTTTTCTGCTGACTTTTTTCCCATTCTTTCTAACTTAGATAATTGTTCTACAGTTAACTGATATATATCAGCAGGATTATTAACTAGCTTGTTATCAACTAATTGCTGAATAAGCTTTATCCCAAGCCCCTCAATATCTAAAGCATTTCTAGATGAAAAATGATAAATAGACTCTTTTCTCTGAGCGTCACATATCAGTCCACCTACACAACGTGCTGCAGCTTCCCCCTCAATACGTACAACCTCAGATTTGCAAATGGGGCATCTTTTTGGAAGATCTATTTTCTTACCTCGCTTAGTCGATGATTGCTTTACTATCTTCACAACTTCAGGGATTACATCTCCTGCCCGACGGATAATGACGGTATCACCTATACGAACGTCTTTCCGAACCAATTCATCAATATTGTGAAGTGTTGCGTTACTAACATTTGCCCCACCCACAAAAACTGGCTTTAAGCGAGCAACTGGCGTTAGAGCACCAGTTCGGCCCACTTGAAAATCAATACTTTCGACAATAGTAAGCTCCTCCTGTGCTGGAAATTTATGAGCAATGGCCCATCGTGGAGCTCGAGAGGAACTGCCCATTAACTCCTGTTTTAAAATACTATTTGTTTTAAAAACTATACCGTCAATCTCGTAGGGCAAACTTTCTCTCTTCTTCTCCATGAAATTATAATATTTCAAACAATCACTAACACTCACTACAATTTGCCAGTCTGGGCATATTTTCAAACCAAAACTATAAAGAAGCTCTAGCACCCCTGAGTGCGTATCAGGACGCTCGAACCCATCAAATTGACCCATACCATAAAAAAATATCTCTAATGGCCTATTTGCGGTAACTGATGGATCTAATTGCCTAAGACTACCAGCGGCTGCATTACGAGGGTTCATAAAAGGCTTTTCTCCATTTAGTAGAGCAAGTTTGTTATACCGAATGAAACCATCCTTTGGCATAAAAACCTCTCCACGCACCTCTAGTAGCTTTGGAGGATTTTCCCCTCGCAAACGCAAAGGTACAGATGCTATGGTACGCACGTTATGGGTAATATCTTCACCACTATTACCATTTCCCCTTGTAGCTGCTAAAGCAAGTGACCCATCAATATACCGCAAACTAACCGCAGCTCCATCTAGTTTTGGTTCAGCAACATACTCAATATTTTCTTTAACTTTACCTAATTTTTGTAGTCTCTCTGTAATTCGAGTATCAAAATTAATAAGGTCCTGTTCGTGAAAAGCATTGTCTAAAGAAAGCATAGGAACTAGGTGATTAATCTCAGCAAACTCTTCTACAGGAGAAATACCTACTCTTTGTGTAGGCGAATCTTCAGTGACAAGCTGAGGATTTTCACCTTCTAGCTTTTTTAATTTTTGTAGAAGACGATCATATTCTGCATCTGGAATTGTAGGATCTGCTAAAACATAGTAAGCATAATCATGTTCTAGAATGCTGTTACGAAGAATTTCTAATTCCTTTTTTATATGATTCAATCCCTCAGTCATTGAGGCGCCTTAGATTTCTTATGGCAGTGTTGAATTATTTCTTCTCGAATATATCGTTCACGCTGAATACTCCACGAACTACCGTCCTCATCTAACAGCTCTGCCTCAAGCTTCTGCTTCAATTCTTTTGCGATCTTTACCATCAAATCGAAACTAGCTATAGGATCTGCAGTCCTGTGTAGCACAAAAAAGAAACTCATACCGCTTATTGTGCTGTCTTCTATATTAGTTAGATCAAATGAACCTGGCTCAGTTAGATTGGCAACGCTAAACTGAATATCAAGTTCTTCCAACGATTCATCGAATGAGTAATGAAAAATCCCATATTTGCCACGCTTAAGGCCAGAACTACGCAGCGCAAGGATTGTTTCTTCGGCATCAAAGTATTTTTTATTACTTGGAATAAACCTAAGTGTAACTATTTTAGAATCTGAACTTAACTCTCTACTATTTTCTAGTCCAACTTCAGAATTAAGATTATCTGTAATTACTTGAAGACCGTCATCCTCATGTATTAATGTCTCAGAATCAATTTGAGTTTTACTTGATCTAGAGCTAATTTTTGACAACAACAAAGGCCATAAGTAAAGAGCCACCAATAAAAGCAGACCCAGACTTAAAAGAACCCAGCGCAAATCTGACATATGTTGCACATCTACATGGTGGCAAGCTCAACCGCCTCATCAATATCAACTGATACGAGACGCGATACGCCCGGTTCATTCATAGTGACTCCAATGAGTTGATGCATTGCCTCCATAGTTGTCTTGTTGTGAGTAATCAATACAAACTGTACTTGTTCTGACATCTCCTTAACTATCTCAGAAAATCTTCCAACGTTAGCATCATCTAACGGTGCATCTACCTCATCCAAAAGACAGAATGGTGCCGGATTGAGGCCAAAAATAGAAAAAATTAATGCAACCGCTGTAAGTGCTTTCTCTCCCCCAGACAACAAATGAATTGTACTTATCCTTTTCCCCGGAGGACGAGCCATTATTGTGACGCCAGCACTGAGCAAATCCTCACCTTCAAGTTCAAGATATGCATGACCTCCTCCAAATAATCTTGGAAATAACTTACCGAGGCCTTCATTAGCTGCATCAAATGTATCTTTGAAGCGCGATCTTGTCTCTCGATCAATTTTACGTATTGCACTTTCTAATGTTTCTAAAGCTTGAGTCAGATCAGAAAATTGAGAATCTAAATATTCTTTTCGTTCTGATTGCTCCTTAAACTCATCTATTGCGGCTAGGTTAATAGCACCCAATCTCTGAATTCGGCGAGTCATTTTCTCCGCAGCAGCCTCCCAATTTTCAACAGTGGCCTCTTTTTCAAGGTCTGATATGATCAAATCACGCTCAAAACCAGTATTTCTTAATTGATCAGAAATTGCCTCTGCGCGCACCTCAATTTCTCTTATGCGTAGCCGAACCTCATCTAACTTTTCTCTTGCCGTTTGCACAAACTCTTCCTGGTCAAGTCGTAATTGATCTGCATTCCGTAGTTTTTCATCAGAACTCTCTACTAATTTACGAGCCTCACCAAGCTGGGTTTCGACACTTATCCGCTCTTTTAATTTTTCCTCTAATAACTCAGCCTCCTCCGTTATTGGGTTTTTTGTCTCATTGAGCTGCGATTGGATCTCTTCATGTCGTCCTTGAAGATGTTCTAGCTGATTTTTTACTCTCTCTAATGCAGCTGCTGCAGATTTTTTGGAGCTCTTTCTAGATTCAACTTCTACAGCAATCTGTTGAACTCTGTCCCTCTCTTCCTCAGCATTCTTACGAGCCTGATCGACTACTAGCTTGTGCTCAACAACTTTCTGTTCAAGTTGTTGTTTATCAAGTTGAAGCTGGGAAATTTGCTGGTCTGTTTTGGTTTTTTCATCTTTAGAAGAAATTATTGTAGATTCCAGATTGACACTTTCTTTATCAATCTCCTCAAACCTGCTATCCAAAGCTGCTGCTCGCAAAAATGATTGCTCAAGATTTGCACGAGCTGAATCAAGGTCAGCCTTTACATTTGAGAAATTCTCTTGATGTTTACTTACATCGTTCTGACTTTTAACTCTGTCTTGTTCAAGATCTTTTAGAGTTTTTCTAGTTAAATGTAAATTTTCTTGGATCTTCTCCTTTTCTTGTGTTTGTTTCTCTATTAAATTTATGAGCTCTTTTATTTCTTCACCTCGGCTAATCATGCCAAGTTGATCATTTTCCAAACCATTAATACGAAGCCAGTCTGGTCCCAGCCATATTCCATCTGACGTTATGACAGATTCATGAGGTCGCAACGTTTTTCTTATAGACATTGCTTCATCTACAGAATCCGCAACCAAAACATTAGAAACTAGTTTAGCTGCAGCTGAACTACTAACGAACTGACTTAAGGTTTTCTTTTCTTTATCTGAACTAGGCTCATCGGAATTAACCTGATCAAGGAGCACAAGCTCAGAATCACTAATTTCAGCAAGACTCCCCATTAATGGCTCAATAGTATCAATGCAAATTGCATTTAAATAACCACCTAAGACTGTCTCAATAGCGCGTTCCCACCCAGGAGAGACCATCATGTTTTCAGCGAGCCGCGGTTTAGACTGCAAATCACGTGACACAAGCCATCGACCTAACTGTTCGGACTCTTTCCCTAAAGCTACTTCTTGCAAAGCCTCTAATGAGGCAAGTCGCCCTCTATTAGTATTCAACTTTCCACCGAGGACTTCTAAATTTTCAGATAAATTTCGATCCTGTTCCTGAAGGATACTAATTTCCTTCCAAACACTATCTAAGGTACTCTCGCTCTTTCGCTTAGCAAGTTGTGACACCTCTTCTTTTTTAATTAATGCGCTAAGATGGCTCTCCATCTCATCTATTTGAATCTCTGATCTCTCTTTTCTATTACTATCACGTTCGGACACTAATCTTTCGATCTGATTTTCAAGATGTTCAGCATTTGCAACATCAAGTTTCCTGGTACCTTCTAATCTTGCTAATTCATCACAAATTTCTTGGTATTTGATTCTCCAGTTTTCAGACCTATGCTCTGCTTCTTTAAGCAAGTTTTGTGCTTGCTCCTGACCTATGTAGGCCTGTTCTAATTCTGGGCTGAGTTCATGCAACAAACGATCAATTTCCTCTATCTGGCCTGTATCGCTATCTACATGCGTTTGCATCTCCTCTAACTGCTTTGCAGTAGCATCCAGATCCTGTATTTGACGGGTGTTAAGCTCTTTTCTATGCTGAATTGATTGTTCTATACGGGCAATCTCGGCACCAACTTTATAATACCTACCCTGAACTTCATTAAATTCATCATTTAGCTCTGAATGATCTACACGTAATTCTTCAATTTTAGACTCTGTTGAACGCTGGTGCGCTAACGCGGCATCATAATCTTTCTGTTTTTCAGCGCAATGGTTTTCCTCTTCATCAATTTGTGCCTCAAACTCCAATATTCTTAAAACCAAAAGCTCAGCTTCAATTTTTCTCTGTTCAGATTTGAGGTCTTTATATCGTGAGGCTGCACGCGCTTGTCTTTGCAGGTGACCTAATTGCTTATCAACTTCTTCTCGCACATCACTGAGACGGGCAAGATTGTCTCGAGTATGTTTAATTCTATTTGCAGTTTCTCGTCGCCTTTCTTTATATTTAGAGATACCCGCAGCTTCTTCTAAAAAGGCCCTCATATCATCTGGTTTGGCCTCAACCAATCGAGATATAGTGCCTTGTTTAATAATAGAGTAACCATGTGACCCTAGCCCTGTGCCGAGCAAAATTTGAGTAATATCCTTCCGTCTGCACCTACTATTATTTAGGTAGTATTGTGATGAACCATCTCTACTGACCACACGTCTAATAGCAACCTCTGAGTATCCAGCATAAGCCCCCCCTAAGGTGCCATCTGAATTATCAAAGGTGAGTTCGATGCTTGCTTGGCCAACTGGACTTCGTGCACTAGAACCATTGAATATGACGTCTACCATTGAATCACCACGCAAGGTCTTAGCTGAGCCTTCACCTAAAACCCATCGGATTGCATCAATAATATTGGATTTACCACAGCCATTAGGACCGACTATTCCCAGAAGATTTCTAGGAAAAGCAATAGTCGTTGAATCAACGAACGATTTAAAGCCCGAAAGCTTAATTTTACTCAGACGCATATGAATCTTTGATAGTCGAGCAAAAAGCAGGCCAAAGTTAGTAAATTACCTATATTTTAGACTATTAGAGCAAGCAAAACGAATGCTAATTACCCTAAAATTTATATAAAAATTGGTTAATTCAACCTCAAAAACACTTTCACTCCTCCGTTGTCTATGTATAATCGCCGGTTCGTCAAAACATGCTGTAAGAGATTATAACTATGCCCGTTAGAAAGGCAGCCAATAAAAAGAAAAAAAAGAGCTCAAAAAAAGTTGCTCAATCAAAAGCAAAGAGCTTGTCTGCAAGAAAAAAGCCAATTAAGAAAAAAGCTCCAAGTAAAGCAGCTAAGTCAAAGAAAAAGTCTAGTAATAAAAAAACAAGATCAGGAGCCAAAAAAACGGCCTTAAAGAAATCCAAAGTATCAAAAAAGAAAACTAAGACAAAAAAATCTTTGAAAAAGAAGTCTCAACATAAAACAAAAGCTACTTCCTCTGGCAAAACAAATAAAAAGCTTTCCAAGAGACCTGGGAAACGTAGTTCAAGTAAGCCTAAAACTAACCTTTTGACCGGACCCATTCGCGGATTTAAGCACTATAAGCCAAAAAGAGGCGAAGCTTATATGAGCAACGCTCAGCTTAAACATTTCAAAATTCTATTACAAGCTTGGAAACAAGAGCTTATAAATGAAGTAGATCGTACTGTTCTTCATATGAAAGATGATGCGGCAAATTTTCCTGATCCAAATGATAGAGCTACTCAAGAATCTGAGTTTGGCCTTGAGTTAAGAACACGTGACCGTGAAAGAAAACTACTTCGAAAAATTAATTCTGCACTGCTTCGTATAGAAGAGGGCAACTACGGGTACTGCGAAGAAACTGGTGATGAAATCGGACTTAGAAGACTTGAAGCACGCCCCGTAGCTACATTATGTGTTGAGGCACAAGAACGTCGAGAACTTGCAGAACGTCAATTTCATGACCGAGATGATCGTTATCGGTAATGCCTCTGAAATTCCCAATTTAGTTTTTATACATAAATCATGACCTACATTGGTCGATTTGCACCATCTCCAACAGGATCACTTCATATTGGCTCGTTGGTTACAGCTGTAGGTAGCTACATTCATGCTAAGCAATTTGGTGGTAAATGGGTTTTGCGGATTGAAGATATTGATCAGATTCGAACTGCTCCTGGGGCTACAGATAGCATTTTAAAAACTCTTGATGCATACCAATTAGAATGGGATGGAGAAATTAGATATCAGAGCCCAGAGACTAAGCATTATATTAAAGTTGCTGAGAAACTCATTTTACAAGGCCTTGCATTCAAATGTTCATGTAGCCGAAAAAAACTTAAAATGGTCAACAATGATAGCAATGCTATAGGTATACGCTGTCAAAGCAATTGTTGGACAGAAGAAAACCAGTTAGGCCCTACATCTATACGAGTAATTGCTGACTCAAGCAACATTAACTTTGTGGATTATCTCCAAGGGATTCAGAAATGCAATCTATTTAATTGCATGGGGGATTATGTAATTGTTAGGAGAGACTCAGTACCATCCTATCATTTAGCAACGGTATTAAGTGATGATTTGCAAGGAATTACGACTATAGTACGTGGAATAGATCTCCTAGAACTTACTGCCATACATATCCATCTTCAGCAAATATTACGATTACAAACACCTAATTACTTACATTTGCCTGTAATCGTTAATTCCAAGGGTCAAAAACTATCAAAGCAAACAGGGGCAGCCCCAGTAGATAATACTGATACCACAAATATTGCTGTTAAAGTTTTAAATTATCTTGGTTTGCAAGCTCCAAAAGAACTTATTGGGTCACAACCAAAAGAACTTTGGAACTGGGCAATAAAAAACTGGGATCCGAAAATCCTTAACAACAAGAAGCAATTAAAAATAGATACTCTCTAGAACCAAAATGTGAATTCTTCTGAGAATATAATTTACTCAGAATCAGATTCGAGTTCACGCATGCTTAGTCGAATTCGGCCCTGACGATCTACCTCGAGTACCTTCACATTTATAACATCTCCTTCAGCAAGTTTGTCACTGACTTTTTCAACTCGCTCATTAGAAATTTGTGAAATATGAACTAGACCATCCTTACCAGGCAAAATAGATACAAAAGCTCCAAAATCAATTAAACGAACGACTTTCCCTTCATATATTTTACCTACTTCTACTTCAGCCGTAATCAATTCAATGCGTGACTGCGCCTCCCTACCAGACGATCCGTCTACGGAAGCAATACGCACAGTTCCATCGTTATCAATATCAATAGTGGCACCGGTTTCTTCTGTCATCGCACGTATAACTGCACCACCCTTACCAATAACATCCCGTATCTTTTCCGGATCTATTTTTAGGGTGATAATGCTTGGCGCCCAGTCAGACATCTCCGACCTTGGAGTATCTATAACTTTACCCATCTCTCCCAATATATGAATACGCCCATCACGTGCCTGGGATAGAGCGTCTTTCATTATTTCTTTTGTGATCCCATCAATCTTAATATCCATCTGTAAGGCTGTAATCCCTTCTAAAGTTCCTGCTACTTTGAAGTCCATATCGCCTAAGTGATCTTCGTCACCCAATATATCGGTTAGCACAACATGCTTTTCATCACCTTTTATTAACCCCATTGCAACACCAGCTACTGGTGCTATTAAAGGCACTCCAGCATCCATCAATGAAAGACTTGTCCCGCATACACTAGCCATTGAACTAGACCCATTGGACTCAGTAATTTCAGATACAACACGTATAACATACGGAAATTCTTCCATATCAGGCATTACCGCCTCAATTCCTCGACGCGCAAGACGTCCATGACCGATTTCTCGTCTCTTAGGTCCACTCATAAAACCAGTTTCACCAACACAATATGGTGGAAAATTATAATGAAGCATAAAAGGATCTTTGCGCTCTCCTTCTAATGCATCAATAATTTGTGCATCACGCCCAGTCCCCAAAGTTGTTACTACAAGCGCTTGAGTCTCTCCTCTAGTAAAAACAGCAGATCCATGAGTTCTAGGTAGCACACCAACCTGAACATCTATGGGCCTTACAGTCTGATTATCCCGGCCATCTATCCTTTTCTCTCCAGCTAAAATTCGTCCACGGACTATCTCTTTTTCTAGCCTAGAAAATTCTGTGTCTAATTGTGCTTCATTCCACTTAGAATCATCATTACCTGCTAAACTTGCTACAAGCTCTCTTTTTGCATTGCTAAGCTTCTCATAACGGCTCTGTTTTTCAGGAATGCTATATGCATCGGTAATACTAGAGCCGACAGCTGTGGCAACAGAGTCGATTAACTCATTATCTTGCTCAGGAGGAGTCCACTCTACTGTGGACTTACCTACTTCTTCCGCTAAACCCTCTATTGCTTCAATAGTTACTTGCATTTGTTCATGACCAAACATGACCGCACCAAGCATAACCTCTTCTGATAATACTTGAGCCTCTGACTCAACCATTAATACGGCATTTTTTGTGCCTGCAACAACCAAATCAAGCTGTGACTCTTCTAGAGCGGCCTGATCAGGGTTAAGCATATACTGACCATCTTTATAGCCAACTCTAGCCGCACCTATTGGACCAAGAAATGGCAATCCTGAAATTGCAAGTGAAGCAGAAGCTCCTATAAGTGATGGTATATCCGGATTGATATTTGGATTTAAGGATAAGACCGTAGCAATAACTTGAACTTCATTACAAAACCCTTTTGGGAATAAAGGACGAATTGGTCTATCTATAAGTCTCGAAGTAAGAGTTTCTTTTTCGCTTGGCCGACCTTCTCTTTTGAAAAATCCACCGGGTATTTTACCCGCTGCATACGTTTTCTCTTGGTAATTTACTGTAAGAGGAAAAAAATCACGGCCTCCAGCTTGACCTTTCTCTCCTACCGCAGTTACTAGCACGACAGTATCAGCCATGGTTACAAGTACAGAACCATCAGCTTGTCTTGCCAGTACGCCAGTCTCAATGGTCACCTCATGGTCACCGTACAAAAATGTTCTACTAAGTTTCACTATTGCTTTCCTATCTATCTCTTTATCGTTTGTATTGTTTAAATGCGTAAAAACAATCAGAGCCGTAAAACGGCTCTGATTAAGATCATATTGGGACTCATCGCCTCAATCCAAGGCGTTTGATAAGTTCTTGATAACGGTTTCCATCAGTTTCTTTTAGATAATCTAAAAGTTTCCGCCGTTTATTAACCATTCTAAGTACCCCCCGCCGAGAATGGTGATCCTTTTTATGTCCTGTAAAGTGTTCGGTTAACTGATTTATTCTTGCCGACAATAATGCAACTTGAACCTCAGTAGATCCAGTATCACTAGAGTTTTGACCGTATTCAGCAATTATCTGAGTCTTATCATCAACACTTAAAGACATTCTTTTTACTCCACGCTACCCCTACAGCAGCACCTATTTACTAATCACTTGTTGTCGAAAGCCGGCTATTGTACTAGTGCAATCCTTTCAATTCCATGGAATTTTTTATATCTATCAACCCGTACAACTAAAAATACGGCGTGGAATCAACTGCCCTTTTGAACGAATCTCTCCCATCCCTATAAATTCGTTCTTAGAAGAATAAACTCTCACCCATGATTTTTTATAACTTAAGCCAACTTTAATACTCTGACCTTGGCAAAATTGCTTACAGCAGTTTTTATCTATTTGCACTGATGACCAAGAAGTAAGAGCGCTATCAACAGGGCACAATAAAGAATCTAATGACTCAGTTCCAAGCTTGGAACACTCTTCAATGCATTCCATTTTGATCATTTGATCCTCAGAGAATGGCGCCACCACTAATCGTCTCAATTTAGTCACAAACCCAACTGTACCCAAAGCTTTAGATATATCCTCTATAAGAGTTCTTATGTAAGTGCCTTTAGAACAATGAACCTCAATTGTGAATTTGGTTTGGGTTAAATCCTTTAGTTGAATATCATATATAGTTACTTCCCTGGAGACTCGATCTACTTCAGTACCCTCTCGGGCTAACTCATATAGCCTTCTTCCTTTATGCCTCAAAGCAGAATACATAGGCGGAATTTGTTCAATATGTCCAATAAAAGAATCTAAAACATCTTTTACATTCGCTGTATGAAGGGTCACATTATCGTTAACCTGGATTACTTTTCCCTCTGCATCTCCAGATTCTGTTGCAATACCAATCTCTCCGGTCACCAAATAACGTTTATCCGCATCTAATAGGAATGAAGATACTTTTGTTCCCGAACCAAAACAAATTGGCAACATTCCTGTTGCCAATGGATCAAGGCTACCAGTATGTCCTGCTTTAGCAGCATGAAATAGCCATTTTACTTTCTGCAAAGCAGAATTTGATGTCAATCCCAGTGGTTTATCGAGCAAAAGAATTCCATTGATATCGCGTCGTTTTTTTAGATTCGACTTTGATTTCATAGAATATCATTATCTATTGAAGATACAGAATGTGAATCATCATCAATAAGCTGATTTGATGTTTTTTTAGTTTTATCTAGAAGTTGAGTTAACTTAAAGCCATGTTTTGTTGCTTTATCTTCATAAAAACGTAACTCGGGGATATGTCGCAAAAAAAGAAGCTCACCAGCTCTAGATCTTAAATAACCGCGAGCTTTTTCCAAAGCCACTATTATTGGGTCTAGATCGGAATCTGGGACTAACGTACTAAAAAATACCTTTGCAACTCCAATATCCCCACTCAGCTCAACCTGGCTAACGCTCACTTGCTGAAGCCTCGGATCTTTTATATCGTCACGCAGAATATCATTCAGCACACGTCGTAACTCATTAGCAACACGCAATTTACGTGGGTATTCGCGAGGCATAAATTATATTGTGCGAGGAATTTCTTTCCTCTCATAGCACTCTATCTGATCGCCACTCTTAACATCGTTATAATTTTTCACACCAATACCACATTCAGTTCCAGCACGAACTTCATTTACATCATCTTTAAAACGACGAAGAGACTCTAGCTCACCTTCATATATAACGACGCTATCTCTTAACACTCTTATGGGATTACTACGGCGAACAAACCCATCCACTACCATGCAACCTGCCACTTGCCCAAATTTTGGAGAGCGAAAAACTTCCCTGACTTCAGCAAGCCCCACAATTTGCTCCCTCACTTCTGGTGCCAGCAGTCCGCTTAAAGCGCTCTTAACATCATCAATAGCTTCATAAATAATGCTGTAATAACGAAGATCTACTCCTGTCTCCTTCACAGCCTCCCGTGCAGATGCATCTGCACGCACGTTGAAACCAATAATAATTGCATTAGAAGCCGCAGCTAGCTGAACATCTGATTCAGTTACTGCACCTACACCGTGGGAAATAACTACAATGTTTACCTCCTCATTGCCAAGCTTCTCAATTGACTCCTTAATTGCTTCAGCGCTGCCATGCACATCTGCCTTTATAATTAATTGCAAGCTAGCAATCTCGCCATCATTCATTTGAGAGAAGACATCATCAAGCTTAGTAGTCTGCTGCTGAGCAAGCTTCACATCACGATCTTTGGATTGACGTAGTTCAGCGATCTCCCTAGCCCGACGCTCGTCTTCTACAACCAATAAATTATCACCAGCGATTGGGACGCCCGAAAGACCCACAATCACAGCGGGTTGAGAAGGGCCTGCACTCTCAATAGCATCTCCAGATTCATTATACATTGCACGTACTCGACCATATTCTTGACCTGCTAGTACTGTATCACCATGGCTAAGGCATCCCTGATTTATTAAAACTGTAGCGACAGCACCTTTCCCTCTTTCAAGACTTGACTCAATGACTACACCCTTTGCAGGCCCTGTTGCAATTGCCTTTAACTCTAACAATTCAGCTTGAAGAATAAGAGCATCAAGAAGTTGATCAATACCCTCCCCAGTCTTAGCAGAGATGTTAACAAACAGGTTCTCACCTCCCCATTCCTCTGGTATGACCTCATGCTGTGATAATTCATTCCTTACACGATCTGGATCTGCATCCTCTCTGTCTATTTTATTTACAGCAACGACTAAAGGACCAGCCGCAGCTTTTGCGTGCTGAATAGCCTCTTCAGTTTGTGGCATAACACCATCATCTGCGGCAACTACTAAAACCACTATATCTGTTATTTCTGCCCCACGCGCTCTCATTGCTGTAAATGCTGCATGACCAGGTGTATCAAGAAAACTGACCTGGCCCTTTTCTGTTTGAACCGAATACGCCCCAATGTGCTGCGTTATTCCACCCGCCTCACCAGCCGCAACTCGAGATTTTCTAATATAATCCAACAAAGAAGTCTTTCCATGATCAACATGACCCATAACAGTTATAATAGGCCATCGTGGGGAGAGATCTTTCTCATCGTGATCATCAATTATTGAATCTAATAGCTGCTCTTCGAGTTCACCTTCATTTGAAATCTTTGCTGTATGACCAAGCTCTTCAATCACTAAAATTGCAGTATCCTGATCAATAACCTGGTTTATGGTCACCATCATTCCCATATTCATCAATGACCGAATAACCTCACTAGATTTAACAGCCATGCGTTGAGAAAGTTCTCCAACAGTGATTGTGTCAGATATTTCAACATCCCTCACAACTGGCTCTGTTGGCTTTTCAAAGCCATGCTGCGCTTCAACATTTACTTGAACAGGGCGCCTTCGAGCTTTCTTTTTACGCCTTCTGCCAGTAGAACCCTTAGCAACATGGAGCGTATGATCAGAAGACTCATCTTTCGCATTTCGAGCTGCTAACTCTTTGTCGAGCCTAGCCTGACCGTCACGTTCCTTTTGTTCTTCTTCTTTAGCTCTACGCAACTCTTCTTCTTGTTTGCGTGCTTGCCGTTCAAGTTTAAGTCTATCTTCTTCAGCTTTGGCTTTACGTTCTTCTTCTTTCTTTCTCTCTACTTCTGCCTTAGCATCAGCCTCTTCCGCAAGCTTTTTCTCCTCCTCAATTCGCAATGCTTCAGCTAGAACCTTATCTTCTTCAGCCTGTCTCTCTGCATCTATTTTATTTTGTTGCTGTTTTGCTTCTTCCTCAAGAACATTTCTTTTTACATATGTTCGCTTTCTTCTAACTTCAACGTTTACCGTACGTGCACGCCCCTGAGAACTAGCAAGCCTTAACTCACTTTGGGTTTTACGTTTTAAAGTAATTTTCTTCGGAGCTGATTCACCGGGATCATTTTTTCCATGTGAGCGCCTCAAATGAGTTAGCAGTTCAAGTTTAGCTTCTTCGCTTATAGTGCCGCTTTCACCACCAACATCTATACCTGCTTCATTAAGCTGAGCAAGTAATTTCTCTACAGACACACTCAAAGTCGCAGCGAATTCTGTAACCGTTACATCAGACATGTAAAACCCCTCATGCCTGCTCCTCTTCCTCAAACCAATGAGCTCTTGCTGCCATAATTAAATCTGCTGCTTTCTCAGGCTCTAATATCTCAATATCTTCTATATCACTAACTGCTTGTTCAGCTAAATCCTCACGCGTAACGACCCCACGACTAGCAAGCTGATACGCAAGATCTTTACTCATTCCTTCCAAACTAAGAAGATCTTCAGCTGGATTAGAATCACCCAAAACTTCTTCAGTGGCAATTGCTTGTGTAATTAGCACATCTCTAGCCCTAGCTCGCAATTCTTCTACAATATCCTCATCAAATTCCTCTATTCCCAGCAATTCATTTGCCGGAACATACGCAACCTCTTCTAATGAAGAAAAGCCTTCTTGAACTAAGATTGATGCAACATCATCATCAACATCCAAATCTCGCATAAAATTCTCAACGAGCTCATGGGCTTCTTTTTCACTTTTCTCAACCGCATCATTTTCGGTCATGACATTAAGCTCCCAGCCAGTTAATTCGCATGCAAGACGAATATTCTGACCTCCACGACCAATGGCTTGAGACAACTTCTCTTCATCAACAGCGACATCCATACTATGGCTATCTTCATCTACCACTATGCTAATAACGTCTGCAGGAGACATCGCATTTATTACGTATTGAGCTGCATTCTCATCGTGCAAAATGATGTCAACTCTTTCCCCTGCAAGTTCATTAGATACTGCTTGAACTCGTGACCCACGCATACCCACACATGCACCTACTGGATCGATTCGATTATCATTACTCTTTACAGCTATCTTTGCGCGCAAACCAGGATCTCGTGCTGCGCCAATAATCTCAATAAGCCCTTGACCAACTTCTGGAACTTCAACTGTGAAAAGCTCGACTAAAAACTCAGGCGATGTGCGAGTTAAAAATAGCTGAGGCCCTCTTTGCTCGGCACGCACTTCCTTTAACATTCCCTTGACCCTATCCTGAGGCTTTAAGGGCTCTCGCGGAATAAGTTCTTCTCTTGACAAAAATCCTTCTGCATTATTTCCCAAATCAATATATACACCATGACGATCTAAACGCTTAACAATCCCTGACACTAACTCTCCTTCACGATCTTGATATTCCTCAACGACTTGTTTGCGTTCTGCTTCACGTACTTTTTGAACTATCACCTGCTTAGCGGTTTGAGCTGCAATACGGCCAAACTCCACTGAAATCATGGGCTCTTCAACATAATCACCTGGCTCTGCGTCAGAATTCACATCAACTGCATCTTGTAATCTTAGCTCTTTGTCAGGATCTTCTAATTCAGTAGAGTCATCTGCAAAAACCATCCAACGACGAAATGTTTCGTACTCTCCGCTATCTCGGTCTATTTGGACCCTAACGTCAATATCCTCTCCATGCTTTTTTCGTGTCGCCGACGCAAGTGCGGCCTCAATTGCCTCGAAAATAACTTCTTTTTCAACGCCTTTCTCATTAGAAACAGCATCGGCAACCATAAGAATCTCTTTATTCATAAACTATTTAACCCACACTTTTTAATCAGTCATCAGGAATCAATTTTGCCAAATCAATTTCAGACGGATTAAGATTTAATATCTGCCCATCAACTCTAATGAGTACTGACTCCTTTTGTACTCCGTCTATAAAACCTCTGAATTTACGCATTCCATTTAATGCATTTTTTAACCTTACTCTAACTTCTTGACCACGAAACTGCTCAAAATGTCCTATAGTCCTAAGTCGCCTGTCTGTTCCTGGTGAAGATATTTCTAAGACATAATGACCAGGAATTGGATCTTCAACATCCAAAAAATCACTAAGCTGCCTGCTAACTAATTCACAATCATCAAGCCCAATACCATCACTCCCATCAATAAAAACCCTTAATAAACCACGACCACCAGTGTGTAAATCAAGATCTATCAATTCATAACCAAGTGCTTCTACTGTTGGCTCTAATAAGCAAAATAAACGGCCTTTCTCATCCAAAGCAGTCACTATGCGACTCGAATGTACAAAAAATGGGCCTACGGCCCATTATTCTCACTCTTCGTCCTCCATTCTTTCTAGACTCAATAAAAACAGACATAAATAAAAAGCCCCATAAGGGGCCTTCAAAACCTAAAGCCTTTTCTTGAAAGATAAGCTTAAGACCATGTTTTTAATGAGCTTAAAGCAAAGGTGAAAAGCGCTCTCTCAACTAACCGACCTCATTGTACCTAAAAACCATCACAAGGAATAGGCACTGCCAAAATAGATCAAAAATCAGCACACAAGCACATTTATAAGAAAATTTTAACAGCCTAAACTTGCCATATCACAAAGCAGTAGTAGAAACTATTTATGTTTATTTCCTAAGCACCCATAAAGATGCCAAATCAACCTAGCTGCTACTGCTCTATAAGGCGACCATAATTCGCCAGTATTATGTAGAAAAGAAGAATTTGATTGGGGAAATAGTCTTTCAATACCTTTGCGAAGAGCAAGATCTCCAATAGGCCAAACATCGATCCTTTTCAAAGCAGCCATAAGATAAACTGCTGAAGTCCATGGGCCAATACCAGGTTGTGCGCATAAGACAGAAATAACCTCGGAATCAGATAAACTATTCAGTCCTCTAATAGACAATCTTCTCTCTAAAACTGATTGAGCTAATTGACAACTATAATAAGCCTTTTGTTTAGTTAGGCCCAGTTTGCGTAGTTTTATTTCTCCCGCTTTATCAATGGTGCGTGCTGAGATTCGCACTAAATCAGTTTTCACTCTACGATGAATAACGTAAGCAGCAGAATTAGATATTTGTTGAGATAATATAATTCTAAAAAGCGTCTCAAAACCAGGAGATCGTGCCCAAAACCGAGGAATTCCCCATTCTTGGACCAGTTGATTTAGTTCAATATGTTTTTTAGTTAATAAATTTATATATAAAGGAAAGCTCTTTGATGTTAAAGGCCCTAAATTATTACTAATCTCCACCAGCTAATCAGACGAATTAACAAAATTGTGTTTATCTAACAAGGCTTCAAGTGCCTCCAACCAGTGTATATAGTAATCAGCATTAAGAACATCCTCTTCTTCTTGACTATTTATTTTATCTATTAGGCAAGCCTTAAAATCATTCCACTCATACTGGCCAATATCACAAAGAGCTACACCAAGCGCAAAAACTCGTCGTTCCCAATCATCATTAAAAACCAATTCTCCGCTAGAGCGGGGCAAAGCCTTTGAACCAGACATATAAGCAATACTTTCTTGAACTTTATGTTTCACTAAAAAAAGGATCCTTTGCTTTTGCAACTCCGATCATAGCTTCCCTAGTAACAAGCTTTACCAGATCTTCTTCACAGAACTTTTCTGTTTTTAAAGGTCTTTCTGGTAACACTAGATAACGGACCTCAGCACTGCTATCCCAAACACGAACCTCAACTGAATCACAAAGATTTAATCCAAATTCCTTAAGTACATCTCTTGGGTGAATGACAATTCTAGATCTATATGCAGGATCCTTATACCAACCAGGAGGCAGCCCAAGTACAGGCCATGGGTAACAAGAACACAATGAGCATACAACAACATTGTGAATAATAGGTGTATTTTCGAGCACTACCATATGCTCACCTTGTAGCCCCCCAAAACCCATTTCTTTTATTGCTTTAGTAGCATCATCTAATAAGCGTTTTTTATAAGATGGATCACACCAAGCACGCGCTATAACCTTAGCACCATTTAAGGGGCCTAAATCATTCTCATATATGTTAGCAACACTTTCTAACAAGTCTTTTGAAACTATTCCCTTTTGAATTAAAAATTTTTCTAATTTCTCTACCCTTTTTGTTAGCCCTGCAATTTCCTGTTCAGACCTTTCTTTAATTAACACAGTATCCTGGTCATGTTTATGAAAATGATCAGACATCTAGTGGCTCCAAATAATCTTCCCATAAGTCTATATACAAATTATCTGTGGGATATTTTTCTGCGCCCCAAAGTTCTTTTGCTGTAAAACGTACTGAATATAAAGGTTGGGGATTTTCCCCTTCACCATGAGCAGCAGTATCCGGAAAAGAATGAGTTCCATGCACTCTATCTATAAAACCACATCTACCACGCACATACCGTGCTAATCTAGTATGACCGGATGGGTTGATGTTTTTTGTGCGTATTCTGTCACCTACAGAAAATATTGGTGTCTGCCTACCTTCAGTTCGATCGGAGGGTCGCCCATTATAAATAGCATGCTCAAGCTCCTTAAAGTCAATAGACTCATATTCAGACTCTGTACTTTGATACTGATTAATAGCTGTTAATTCATTTAGTGAAAGCTCTAATCTAATTAACCATCGCTCATAATAACTAGACTTCAGGTAATCAATTGACCCTATCTTCTCTAAAACATGTCTTCTTTTATCCAAGGGACCGAAAAGTGAAGAAGTGGCGACAGTTATTGCTAGAACCTTTTGTTCCCACTCATGATGGAAAACTGGCTCATCTTCATCATATTTAACTTGACCAAAACAGGTAAGCCCCCCCATATCATGAATGCTATTCATTCTTAATAAATCAGAGTTCTTGGGTCTCTAAATATGACTGCTCTGAGATTGCTTGCCAGCCACGAGATAATTCCATAAATTCTCGATATGAATCCCAAACCTTGGCAACTTGAGGGTCATTCTCGGCCAGTTCTTCAACCACCTCAAAGGTTAACCTCTTAAGCTCGATCAGTAATGACTGCGGATATTCACGTAATTCAACACCGCCATCATCAATGAGTTCTTGCAATGCATAAGCATTACGGGCCATGAACTCAGATGTCATATCAACTACAGCTGCTTGGCAAGCAACACGAATAATTGCTTGCAGGTCAGCGGGCAAAGAGTCCCATGCCTCTTTATTAACTATGCACTCGATTGCTGGTCCAGGCTCTTGCCAACCAGGATAGTAATAATATTGCGCTGCTTGCTGTAATCCCATAGCTTGATCGTTATAGGGACTTACCCATTCAGCGGCATCGATTGCACCAGTTTGAAGCGCTGTAAATATCTCTGAATTAGGCATATTTACAGGTATTGCGCCAGCCCGACGCAAAACTTCTCCAGCGAGCCCAGGCATTCTAATTTTTAGACCCTGAAGATCGTCGATTGTATTGATAGACTTATTAAACCACCCCCCCATCTGCACCCCTGTATTCCCAACAGGGAAGGGTACTAAATTAAATGGCTCATAAAACTCTCTCCACAAATCCATACCACCCCCATAGTAAAGCCATGCATTATGCTCATGTGCTGTCATACCAAATGGAAGAGTTGTGAAAAATTGTGCTGCTTGGCTCTTTCCAAGCCAATAATACGAGGGGCTATGCCCTATTTCTGCAGCTCCCAAAGATACTGCATCAAATACCTCAAATGCAGGTACTAATTCACCCGAGCCGTAGACCGTGATATTAAGTCTTCCACCGCTCAACTCATTTATATATTTAACAACAGTATTAACACCAGTCCCAAGACCTGGAAAATTTTTTGGCCAGGTAGTAACCATACGCCAAGAAAATTGCTCCTGAGAACCTGTATCAGCCAAATACACATTAGGCTGAGGCGTAGGTGTGCATGCTGCCAAAGCAGTTCCACCACCTAAACCACCTAAAAATTCACGTCGTTTCAACCATCACACCCCTGATATACATCTTAGTAAAGCTTATTTCTATCTTCTGCTATTGCTAATTGCTCATATTGATCTGGCGCAATAGACAAACCTGCATGAGCTATGACCGCTTCACCAATATCTGCTATTCCTGCGTGGCCCGGCCAATGCTCTGGCTCCCAAATTTTTGATCTCACTACGCACTTAGGGCAATGCATAAATACCTCATCAATTTCAATAAGTGTTGCAAAATCTGGTACTTGGTTATTTATAGCCATACTTTCTCTCAAAGACTTGTCACGCACAATTTTTGCTCTACCATTTACTCGCAATGTTTCCCCTTTACCTGGAACTAAAAAGATTAGTCCGACTTGAGGATTATCAAGCAAATTACGAAAAGTATCTGCTCTTCTATTTCCCGGTCTTTCAGGTATTGCAATGTGCTTTTCGTCAAGAACCCGAACAAAGCCCTTAGGGTCACCTTTTGGAGAGACATCAAGCTCACCTTGGGAATTAGCTGATGCAATGATGACAAAGCTAGACTTAGCGATAAATGCTGTACATATATTATCTAACTTATCGATAGATTTATTCAATACGGTAGTAGTAGCTTCTCCCATTATTGCTCTTAATTGATCTTCAGTTTTTATAACTTCTTTAAACTCAGAAAAATCAAACTTGCTAATAGCCATCATCAATCACCATAAATACATCCAGCTAAAAAATCACTAGTTTTTATTAATTAAATTCACCCAGAATTGACCCATCATTAAGTTTTGCACCAATAAACAATCCAGCTCTTGCGCCATCACGCATAGGGTAAGCTTGGAGTATTACTTGATGACCGGGCTTAAATGTATTTGGTCTCCACCCAGATCGAAATAGCCTATTTGGCACTCCTCCTTCAATACTCCATTCTTCTGTTATACCTGTTTCAGAGATAACTAAAACTTGTATCCATATATGGGGGCTTGTCCACTGGAACTCTCTGACTATACCAACCAACTCTACAATCTGTTCACGATCAAACATGTTTCCTGAGTGATGTGCGATCGCTGTAGGATAAAAAAACTGCAGCAAAAGGATAGCCAAATATTGAGAAATTTTTCTATATTGCAAAGTTATCATCGGATTCAATTAACTCCTGAATCTAAAATATTACCTTGCGAATCCAAGGTTAATGTTCTTCCAGTTTCATCAATGGGATTACGATTATTTTCAACACATGCTACATCAAACATTCGAGCACCATCTTCTAGCTTACCGTAACGCTTTGTGACAACCCAAGACTCAGTCATTGCAGTGCTGTCTGTTATCTCAATTTGAGCTTCCATGGTACTAATATCGACCCTGCGAATCTCCGTCTTTATACGTGCATCAACACTTAAGACTAAGCCAGTACGATCAATTATTGCGTCACCCTTACCCTTTATGCCTATAGTTTCAAAAACTAAAGTATCACCTTCCCAATATCCCACTGATTCACCGCTATATGTCGGCCAGATTTCATCTTCTGGAGGGTGACTACGTCCATCTGTATAAATTCTTGCAATACTTGGTCCATCTTCGGTAAGAATCCATACTTGCTCAGGTCGCACAACAAATTCTATTGCGCCTGGTACATTTAACATGCGCGGATAACCCGCTGGAGTACCACAAATCGATAATGGGTCAGGAAAACGTCCTAAACTCACTTGTTCCATATTATCTTCATAAATGGCCTCCCATTCTTCGTTATACGGTGGAAATTCTCTTACACCAGCTGACCCAGCCCGACCGCCTTCAGGCTGTACACTAGAGGCATCAAACACAGTCGATCCATTCATTTGCCAAACACCACTCCAGTCAGGTAATTGTTCATAAGATACTAATGATTGCGCCATACATAACTTAGAAAAAAACCATAAGAACAAACCCTGTTTACATTTATAAATAATTGACCGAATAACAGACAAATGAACTATATGAAGACAAAGCATATAATTAAAAAACAACATATTTTTATATTTCAGCATCTTATGTAATTATTCTAATTCTCTGCCTCAATAGTACAATTGTATTCTCCAACTTCAGCATCTGGATACCAAACCCAATGTTTAGAGAAACTTACTGGCTCGACCAGATTCACAGGATCAACAATAGTTATTTCATAATCTAGCCTGTCTCCTTGAGCACTTACGCTAAATTTCTCGACTACTTCAGCAGACAAGCTTAAAGGAATCCCCTGGCCATCGAGATGCCCCCAACTAATATGAGTAGTGGTAACAATCAGATTGTACTCGTCCTCCCAAACACCAACTGAATAACCAAGTATAGAAGGCTCTACTTCACCCGGATCAGATGTATCTATATGTATAGTTCGACGAGTGTCATACTCCTCGTTATGCCAAATGATATTAGAGCCATCTCTGTACATCTCAAAGGGATAAGGAGCCTCCATAATCAATGGCATGCCTTTAGGCGTGCAATTTTGCAGAGGATTATCTCTGTCCCGCACATATGAGTCCTGTGCCTGGAGTGCATCAGAAGTTAGATTAGCCCGTCCCTCAGTTGTTTTTCCAATGTTACGGGGCATTAGCATTGGAATGTTATCGGGCGTACTCCAAATACGAAAAATTCCAAGTTCGGGTGCTGTAATCGACCCAATACTACGCCGACGACTAGCGGACATCTCTATTGTTTGATCTGTCCAAATAGATGTTGCATTTCTGTCTAAAAACACTTCGTAACCGTTAGCTGTCAAAAGATTTGTAAAATAAAGATCATTATCATCAAAACGTGAAAGGTATCCCGCCACCCGAACAATATCTCCAACCTGGACAAAAGAAGGGTCAATTTGCCATCTGCGCATATTGCTAACAGCTGTAGTAGCCATTCTCCAGTTCTCTATAGCTCCATTGTCGGCAATTCGGCGAATTCCAATTTGAGAATGCGGGTTTCTTATTAATACCTCGGTAACCTCACCTTCAACCTCAATTAAATCATCCATGTTATACCTTGCACCGACTGCATGATGAGCGCTTGCAGAAGTTGAGATACTCAATACGAGAATTAATCCGGCAATCCTGATAAGCATATAATTCTCCACCCAATATAGGTTCTCTTTGAATAAGTTTAACAAATCATCTAACTTTCTCTTGCTTAATTATTAAAATACTAATTAATTAAACTTTTTGCAGACAAAAACAGACTTGACCTTAGTTTCCATTGTGACTATTTTCGATATTACTGTGACATATATTAGCGAGTTTTATTGTTTCATAAGGTTCATTAATGAATATTAGATTTCTAAATATACCTAGGCCTGTATACATAACCCTTATGTTTGGCTTTTCTTTTAATTCTGTTGTTGCACATCATGGTTTTACTAACCACTTTGACCCAAACCAAGAATCCTCAATTGAGGGAACCGTTACTCAGTATGAATTTAGAAATCCTCATGTGCTTATTTATATAGATGTTACTAATCAGAACGGGGAAATAGAAAGATGGTTAATAGAAAGCGCTGCAGTGACAACATTTTACAGAGAAGGTGGGCTCTCCCATGACTCATTAAAACCTGGTGATTTTATAAAGGTTAGGGGTCATCCATCTAGACATGGTGAACCAGAAATGCGACTAAACTGGATACTCTTCCCTAATGGCTATGAAATGCAAAGAGGAAGTCCTGTTCTAGAAGTACCATTCTTATAGTTTTGGCAAGAATAATCGTGAACTATTATCTGTTTCAAAAGAAATTTTTAGTAATTTTACTTTTTTCAATATCTATATTGAGCGTTAAATACACTCAAGCTGAAGGTAATATAGAAGGAATATGGAGACCACAACGCGATATTAGCCAGATTCTTCCCGTTAATCCGCCATTTACGCTCGCAGGAAGGACTGCTCAAGATGAATTTGATATTGCTAATGACCCATATCTAAGATGTATCGTTTATATGCCACGTGCAATGATAGCGTGGGCTCCAACTAGCATAGAGATAATTCAATCAGAAGAACGCATATGGATACTATTCGAGGCATACCACCAAGTCCGAAGAATTTTTATGGATGGTCGTAATGTACCAACTGAGGTTGGTTCAACATGGATGGGTCATTCTAATGGGCAATGGGAAGATGAAACCCTAGTGGTTAAAACATATGGTTTGCGCGGCGTCAGCTACTTTTGGGAAGGCTTACCGCTTAGCGAATCAACTGAAATTATTGAAAAATTTACGCGCCTGGATGATAAAACGCTTCAGATAGAAATGACAATTACAGACCCAATACACTATAACGAGCCTTGGCACACAACACATATCTGGGGTCTATCTCCTGATGCACATTTTTATGAATATGAATGTGATCAGGTACCTAAGTAAAAATGTTTAGGGCGAGATAATTAAATTTAAGGATTTTTCTGCATGAAGAGATCAATACATTTCATAACTTTAACAATTTTTGCTTATTTTTATACAAGTGTGCCTCTAATTGCTCAATCTATTGAACACACAGATGATTGGCCTAACTGGGCTTATGGACTATTAGGCCCACTAACCGAAGGAGATAGAACAGCACCACCCTGCCCTCCAGATGCTAGACCTATCGAATGCGGATATGTTGGTACGCCAGTTCCAGATGACGGAATTAAGAGAACACTTCCAGATACAAATTTAACATTTACTCGTAATGAGGCTTATTTTGGTTATGGTCCAGCTGACTGGTATCCAAACGACCATCCAGTAATGCCAGACGTGGTTGCTTATGGAAAAGAGTCCGAAGGTGTACAAGCATGCGCCCTTTGTCATTATCCGAATGGCCAAGGAAAAATGGAAAATGGTCATGTCTCAGGTTTACCAAAAGACTATATATTACAACAGCTTGAATCTTTCATAGATGGAAAAAGAAAAAGTGCGGATAGTCGTAAAGCCAATACAAATGTAATGGCTAGGATTGCCAGTCGTCTTAGTAACGAGGAAAAAATCGAAGTTGCAGAGTACTACTCATCAATGAGTTATCAGCCCATGGTCCAAGTAATCGAGTCAGAAACTGCACCTCAAGTGAGAGCAACCACAAACGGTCTAATGCTACCCATAGATAACGCTCCAGAAATACCTCTCGGACAACGCATAATTGAAATCCCTGATGATCCCGAAAAAACTGAAATGATGCGTGATCCAAGAGGTGGGTTTATTGCATATGTTCCAATAGGTAGCCTTGAAAAAGGTCAAGATCTAGTCAGAACAGGAAGTGGAAAAACCATTCAGTGTGGTATTTGCCATGGTCAGGATCATATGGGACTTGGCCTTATTCCTGGAATCGCAGGACGAACAGCTAGTTATATCATGAGACAGCTTTGGGATATCAAACAGGGCACGCGAGAAAGCCCTCTAATGGAACCAGTAGTAACTAACCTTACAGCTGACGATATGCTCTATATCTCAGCCTACATCGCTTCATTACCTCAATAATGCTATTTCTGTCATTTATGAGAGCTCATCAATCATAAAAAGCGAGTTTAGATTACTTCATTCTTTCTCTAATATATTTTTTATAAAAACAAATAGATTTTTATGCGTGTTCATATTTTCTAAATTTTTTCTTCCAAAGCACATGCAGGAAATAGAACCAGAAACCATTAATTACCGGCTCTACTAAAGCATCAATAGTTGCTAACTGTAGTGATGCTCCAGTGATCAATACAGCGCACAATGCAGCAATAAAAATATGCCCGACTGTATACACCAATGAAAGAAATACGCTATCGTTTCGCAATAATTTTTTTAACCATTTCTTCATTAATTTAATAACCTTAGCTAACAGGAATTTGAATAGTCTGAGATAGCTTAAAACATAGTTAAACTATGCATCTTAAAACACATAAGCGCTTTGATATTAATAGGTTCTATGCCTAAAGTGTATTTTTTCTGCGACTAAAATCTTTCTAAAGTTTTTAATCTCGTCGTTGAGGCTTTAAAGCCAGCTCCCAGCTTGAATAGATAGGCACTCTTTTAGATAGAATTATTATTGCCGCTATAAACCCAGCTAAAAGTCCTGTGGCTGCAGCAATATCAATCCAACTATTGAATGGTGTATTGTCCGGTGAAAAAACTGGCACGACCATTAGATACTTTTGTAGCCAAATTCCCAGATTAATACAAAGAGCAAGAATCCCCATTGTTACCAGAGAGCGCTTGACGAAAGCGAATATAAAAGAAACAAAAGGTATAAAAAAGCAACCACCCATCATTGCCCAAAAATATGGCCCATAATGTCCATACATCTGCCGAAATAACCCATCAGTCTCCCGAGGAAGGTTTCCAAACCACATCACAAAAAATTGAGCCCAAAACATATAAAACCAGACGAGCGTAAATCCAGTTAATACCATACCAAGGCATCGAGTCTGATCAGGACCAAATGGCGAATTGGCACTTTTTCTTAGCAAAATTGGGAAAGCTATTAAAGCGGCTGTTCCAGCAAACATATTGCCAAACCAAAAAATAATTGGGAATACTGTGCTATGCCAATGCGGTATCAACATCATGGCATAATCCCAAGCAAAGAATGTATTACATAGTATGTAAAGTCCTAAAATTACTGGAGACAACAAATACAACTCATCTTCTTTTTTAAGATGAGCTGCTGTATCACCTATCGTATTAGAAAGGTCAACTTTAATACCTTTAATAACGTAGTAGGCACTCAAACCATAGAAAGCACCTAAGGCCAACAAATGCCTAATCAAAAGAAAGTTAATATTCAACCATGGGCTAACATGCTCTTCAGGAGAATGCTCTACTGAATGGTGCAACCAGTAAAATAAGTCATCTTGACCATAAAAATATATAAACAGAAAACCGATAATTGCAAATGGGGCAAATGCCAATGTACTAATTTCCGCTAATCGGTAATATGGCTTTGACCAGTGTGCTCGAGTAAGTCGAGTTATTGCACAAAACACAATGCCTGCTTGGCTAATCCCCATCAAAAATAGAAATGAAACAGTAAACAAACCCACATCTAGCTGATCACCTCTGAAAAACAGATTACCAAGACCTCCAATAAATATAGCAAGAAGGGATGCTAGTAGTACTAAAGGTTGCTTTCCGCCTGTTGGGGAGATTGCATGGGATTCATTCATTCTGATCCAAACTCCGCTCTAAGATAGTTAATAACATGCCAACGCTCTTCGTGATCCAGAGCATCTCGATAATATGGCATGACACCCCTACCACGTGTAATAGTGAAGAATATCGACCCATCAGCCTGGTCTTGTGTGTAGGCATCATTTAAATTTACTGGAGCCACGCTAAAAAGAAGCCCTACTGTCCCATCACCCTCCCCGCCAGCACCATGACAAACTGAGCAGTTGATTTCATATAGTGTTTTACCCCGATCTATTGACTGTTGGGTCATAGGCACTGGATTCTCTAATGAAGCAGCATCATCTTTAGCCTCTGTCATGCCAACTACGGTCGTTGGAGCAGGTAGGGTTTCACCACCAAGTATAGGGATTGAACCTGGTCCTGGAGGAGCTTCTGATTCTAAAGGTTTTTCAGTAGGCTGATCTACCATATCTTGATTCCAAGGAAATCCCCAACTAATAATTGGGACCCATAAAACAAGAAATAAAGTAAGTTCTTTTTTCATAATAAAAAACTTCACTCACTACCCCCCAATTCTCTTATTTCTTCAGCACCCGCGTTCTGTAATATTTCATGGGCACGTCTAAATTGTTCTGAATCCTCACACTCAACAGTAACAGCAAATTTATCTACAGCTGCCTCTGGCGCGTAAACTCTGTCCCGCATCGCAGGCAAACGTGAGCTTAAAAAGAATCCTGCTACAGTCGCCAAAATTCCACAAAGAATTGTTAACTCATAGGTAATAATTAAAAACGGTGGTATCGCTATAACTGGCCTTCCCCCTGTTACATGTACATACAACACAGCAGTACCAGCCGCCAGCGCAAAACCGCCTATCCCCCCAAATAATGCGCCAAAAAAAGTAAATCGCTTAATAATATTCTTCTTTTTTCCTAATACCTTTTCTACGCCATGAATAGGAATTGGAGAAATTATCTCGGGAGCTTCGAATCCTGCACCTTTTAATTCACCAGCAGCTTCTAATGCAGAAGATGGTGCATCAAAAAGTCCTAATGCATTTATTGCCATTATGATGCTCCACTCTCAGATTGAGTTCTTAGCTTTGGTTGTGGTTCAGGCAAGGTCTCTTTAACTTCGTATAATGAAACGCTTGGAAATATTTTTACGAATATTAAAAAGAGGGTCGTAAACATTCCAAATGAACCAATCATAATCAAGATTTCTACTAAACTCGGATAGTACATTCCCCATGCATCCGGCAGATATTGCCGAGGTAGGGAGGTAGCAACAATAAGAAATCGTTCTGTATACATTCCAATGTTTATGGCAATTGACAAAATAAGCATAGGCACGAAAGAAGTTCTAAAGCGTTTTGAGATAAGCAGAAGTGGGGCCACCGCACAAAAGAGTATCATTTCCCAATAAAGTGGCCCGTAAAATCCAAATAATCTAAAACCAAGCGCCTCGTACTCCTCTGAACTCTCACTGTACCAGCCAGTAAAAAGTTCCACTGCATTGATATAGGTCCAAAGCAATGACATAACGAGCAGCAATTTACCAAGATTATCAAAATGCAATTTAGTGATTAGATGTTCGAACTTCATATACTTCCGAAGAACGAACATAACTGTGACTATACCTGCTGTACC
Organism: Rhodospirillaceae bacterium; assembly: GCA_002718345.1. Lineage (GTDB taxonomy): Bacteria > Pseudomonadota > Gammaproteobacteria > Steroidobacterales > Rariloculaceae > UBA6522. The sequence continues at coordinate 44,174 of PBDA01000030.1, read as the reverse complement.
TGAGTAAATTGCCCCAACTACAAAATACGGTGCAAAGATTGTTTGATGCAATGCAGGAACTATAGAAAGCGCAAAATCCCAAGATACAATGCTATGCACTGAAACTGCTAAAGGTACAATTAGCACTGCTAAAAATGTATAAGCCCAATGTAATCTGTGCCATTCAGTATCAGTTCCACGCCACCCTAATGAGAGTAGCACATACATATGGTGCCGCCATCCTGTCGTACGATCCCTTACTGCAGCAAAATCTGGAATAGTTCCCATGTATATAAAAATTATACTTCCGGTCATATAAGTCGTAATTGCCATCACATCAAACATGAGAGGAGAGCGAAAATTAGGCCACATCTCCATTTGATTAGGGTAAGGAACCGCCCAATGCACAAACCAGGGCCTACCAACATGCACCATCACCATTGTTGCAGCAACCATAACCGAAAATAGTGTCATGGCCTCTGCACTACGATACATGGCCTTGCGCCACTCACTATTAGTGAGATGTAAGACCGCAGACAGGAGAGTGCCTGAGTGACTAAGCCCTATCCAAAAAATAAAACTTGCTAGATACGTTCCCCAGACAGTCGGGTGATTCATCCCCGCAGCACCTATTCCGTACTGGATCTGATAAAACCAAGGACCAAAAAAACAAGCAAATGTTACAAGAATAGAGACGGCAAGAGTGATGTAGTAATTCCGCCCAGTAACTACTAGAGACCGAACAATATCATCATTAACTTCTGAATAAGCAATCTCACGTTGAGACATTTGCTTCAACCTTTTTCAGGTAAACCACAGATGGTGCTGTGTTTACTTCCTCTAAAACGTGGTAGGCACGAGGATCATTCATTGATTGAGATACTTGGCTTTGCGGATCATTCCTATCCCCAAATACCATCGCTTCAGTAGCGCAGGTCTGCACACAAGCCGGTTGAACCTCTCCATCAAGAACACGTCGCCTTCCATCATCCTTAGCTGTATCTTTTGCTTGGCGAATACGTTGAATACAGAACGTACATTTTTCCATTACGCCTTTCTCACGCACAGAAACATCCGGATTTAGCTGCTGGTCTAAAGGAGACGGCCATTCATGGTCGTAGTAATTAAAATACCGGACTTCATATGGACAGTAGACAGCACAAGATCGCGTCCCAATGCATCGATTATAAACTTGAGCATTAAGCCCATCCTGATTATGGTAAGTTGCACTAACAGGACAAACAGTTTCGCAAGGAGCGGCATCACAATGCTGACAAAGCATAGGTATAAAATTTAGCTTAACGTTTGGATACTCCCCTTCCCAGTAACGCTCAATTCGGATCCATTGCATCTCTCTACCACGGGCAAGTTCTGTTTCACCAACTAAGGGGATATTATTTTCTGCCTGACAAGCCGTCACACATGCGCCACAACCTGTGCAACGATCAAGATCAATTGTCATTGTCCAGGCATAATCAAATTCATCGTAATACCCAGGCTTACGGTATTCCTGCCAGCGTGTTCGCAATGTATCCATAAAACTCATGATTGCACCACTTTGACTGGGATACTGCTTAAACCAGCTATTGGAGTTGTATGTTCTTCAGCATCAACTTTCTGCACTATCTCTCTCCCAAGCTCTCGAGCAAGACCACCAGTCTTAACAATATTCACTCGTCTACCAGTAGCTGTAATTGAAACTCTTGTAGCTGCCCAAGCCAAATCACCTGTTTCCTGTTCTAATTGAGGTGAAAGAATTTGAATAGGATTTGTCCCGCGCCCACTAGCATAACGCCCATAATCCGTATGCCCCTGACCAATTGGCATTCCTATAACGCCTGGCATGATAGCCGGGTAAATAAAAACAGGTGCAGTAACAATTCCATGTGGAGACTGAATTTCAACAACATCTCCCTCCTCCAGATTTAGGTTGTTTGCAGTACTTGGATTAAGCTCTACCCAAGAGCCATAAACAATGCTTGTCAAAGGGTCAGGAAGCTCTTGCATCCATGGTAGATTTGCAGCACTACCATCTTCCAATGTATCAGATACAAAAGGATGTAAAACATAAGGATAATCATCACTAGAGCCAGAAAAACTAGGTAATGCGACCCCAATTGTTCCAATCACTCCTTCTGCAAGGCCAGTGGAATCTGAACCACGAACATTTTCACCCCATATTCCAGCTCTAACCACATCTGTCCAAAATGCTTCAAAATCTCCACTATCATTGCCAGCATTCCCCCTAGCATATATTTCTTGCCATCCTTGCTTAAGATATTCCTCCATATCTGACCATGGGAATGCTTCTGACAAACCAATTTCTTTCGCAAGACCAAGAATTATGTCTCCAGTCGCTCGTGTGTTGAAAAGCGGAGAAACAACAGGTTGCGAAATTGCTCCTACTGAAAAACCAACTCCTGGTTTAGGAAAGGTATCACCCCAACTCTCAAGGTAGGTATGGCTAGGCAATATAAGTGTTGCTAGAGCACTTGTTTCATCTATAAAGCTAGAAAGGCTTACCACAAGGGGTATCTGCTCAATTGCCTCTCTAAATTGAGCTACCTCTGGAAGATTAAATACTGGATTAGTCTGATTTATGATGAGCACTTGTATTTGTCCATCTCTTGCAGCTTCTGCAAGTTCCAGCATGTCTGAATAGGTTGCCTGAGCGCCACTAACTTCTTCGCCAATCACAGGGCTAGGGTTAAATACCAATCCACCTTCATTACCAAGATTTCCAACAAGATAATTAAGCGCATTTACCGCAACTAGGGTATCTACCCCATTTGTATTATTACCAGCCGAACCGCCACCAATTGCTAAACCACTTTGAGCAGTCGCTAATGACTCTGCTAAATGACTAATCACTGAAGCAGAAACACCCGTATTTTCGGAAACTGTATTTAGCGCATAAGGAGCCAATGAGCCAACCCATTCTTGTCTATCGGCTCCCTCATAACCGATCTCATTAACTATGTAATTAGCAATACCTAAAGCCAAAATTCCTTCTGTACCTGGATTTGCTGCAATCCACTGATCAGCAGAAGCTCCACTTACTGACATCCTCGGCTCAATTTGTACAAATTGTCCTCTAGTCCCACTTGCACCATGCCGACTCCTGCCAAACCCTAAACTATGCTGAACTGGAGAAATCCAAGTGCTCAAATAATCAGCACCAAATGACAATACATAATCAGCATTCGCTAAATCATAATAAGGGAGTTGTGACTCACCAAATAGGTTTTGAATTGCCGAGTACAACGTATGGGGGTAAGCAAAATCGTACTGGTGGTAACGAGTAGAACCAAGCTGCTCCATGAAGTTCTTCTGCAGAACTCCAAGATGCCCACCTACTCCTTCACTCAAAAAACAAACACTGTTTCCTTGACCAGAAGATTGAATTTCTCTAATGCGGGTTGCTAACTGTGAAATTCCCGCTGCCCATGTAATAGGTGCTAAATCTTCACTTCCGGCGGTCCGTGCCATAGGCCCTGTTAATCTGTCAGGGTTATAAAGCACCTGTAACCCTGCCTGACCGTGAGCACAGAGTCGCCCTTCACTAACTGGATGCGCCGGATTACCCTCAATTTTTTTTGCCCTACCTTCCCTAGTCCTTACAGTAATACCACAACCTGCTGAACACATGGTACATACTGTGTTGTACCAAGTAGCTATTCCAGGACTAAACTCCTCTGGAGGAGAAGGATATGGGACTAAATGCTCTACGGGGTGCTTGATTGATTCCCGTATCATAAATCCCGCACCAGCACCTGCTCCACCAGCACCAGCTAATTTCAGGAAGTCTCGACGGTCAATACCTGACATTTAGTTGCCCTTATTTTCTCATTGATGACAGGTCAAGCAGTCTGTACCAAACTCAACCTGATGTTCTTTATGACAATTTAAACAAAGCCCCATTTGAGATGGCGCTTGGCGCGAAATCACATCCATAGTCTCAACAGGCCCATGACAAGTCTGACAAGCTACACCAGCCGCTACATGTCGCTTATGCGGAAAATAGACAAAGTCGGGCAAATCATGCACCTTTATCCAAGGAATTGGCTCTTGATTCTCCCAATATTCCATCACTCTTCTTATCTGAGGTCGATCGGTAGCAACTTGCTGGTGACAACCTGCGCACTTTGCAACAGACGGAACACCAGCTGATGTGGATTTACTTGCCTGAGTATGACAGTACAAACAATCTATTTGATTATCGCCAGCATGTATCTTATGGCTAAAATCTATAGGTTGCTGAGGCGCATAGCCGGGAGCAAAACTTGGTGCATTGCCTGTAGTCAATGCTGCATTAGCCCAATAACCTAGTATTAGCCCCAAAAATGCAACGCCTACAACAATAGCCGCAGGCTTGAGCACTTTTAAGGATGGGACAATTGAAATACTCATCTATTTAACACTCCGACTCCGCTTATCTTCGGCAAGAGAGACAAGATCGATAACATGCTTCCCATTATCGGATCCTGACTTGCTTTGATTGCTAACTAATCCCACTGTACCGCCAAATCCTTCTCCAAATTCATGTATAAGCTTAGACACATCCTGGTTGTGAGTTGCTTTGTAATAAGTATCAGCCATTTGATGAATCGCTTGATAAAAATATAGGTTCATGTCATCTACAGTTGTGTCTTTAGCCCACAAATCAATCGCAGCGATAGTTTTACGCTCAGTATCCCAGAGCGAGAGCTGCATCGCCTGACACTGAGTTGGACCAGAGGCTTGTGCCTCAGATGCTTCCCAATAAATTTCTGTTGGAATATTGTCCTCATCTAAATCTACCGTAAGTCTTATCTCAGCAGTCCTTGACATTAATGCTGACCCCTGATTCGATTAACACCCTCAATCAAGGCCATAATCATAATGCTTAATTTCTTAATTATTGCAGTAATGCTAGCTATCACAATCTGTTTGGGATACGGACTATTTTTTCTAGTTAGAGACCATGGGAAAAGTAGCCGTACCGTTAAATCACTGAGTCTTCGCGTAGGACTTGCTGTTCTACTGCTTGCACTACTAGCCTTTGGTTTTATTACAAGATTCATAACGCCTTAACTCAAAACCAATAAACAAAAGTAAAGAGAAACAGCCACACAACATCAACGAAATGCCAGTACCATGACGCCGCCTCAAAAGCGAAATGATCGTCTGGAGTAAAGTGACCGCGCATTGATCGAATTAGCATCACTGCTAACATAATCGTACCTAAAGTTACATGCAGGCCGTGAAAGCCAGTTAACATAAAAAACGTTGATCCGTAAATTCCTGAGGCCATGGTCAGGTTAAGAGCATGATAGGCCTCATAATATTCAACTACCTGCAGCACTAAGAACACAGCTCCCAATAAAACTGTAAAACCAAGCCAAGCCTTTAAAGCTCCTCTGTTATTCTTTTTTAACGCCCAATGAGCCAATGTGACGGTAATGCTGCTTGTTACAAGAATTACAGTATTAATAAAAGGCAAACCCCAAGCAGCCATGGCCTGAGTAAGCCCACCACCAGGAGTCAAAAAAAGCGGCCATGTATCTGCAAAGTCTGGCCATAGCAGAAGGTGTGTCTGAAGATTATCGCTAGCTCCTGCTAACCATGGAACAGTGATTACACGAGCATGAAATAGCGCCCCAAAAAAGGCCGCAAAAAACATAATCTCAGAGACAATAAACCAAAACATACTTTGTCGAAATGACCGATCAAGTTTAGCACTTACTAGACCTTGAATTGACTCTTTGACCACCTGAGCAAACCAGCCGTACATCATGTACGCAACAGCAGCGAGACCAATTAAGAAAATCCATAACCCATAGCTACCTGTTGCAGTTGGCACTTTATCAGTACTTTGCTGTATAAAATGCCCAGCACCAAAAGCAGTAACAAAAAGTGCTGTTGACCCTATAATTGGCCAAGCACTGCTATGAGGCACGTAGTAATCGGGCGGCCCATCACCAGCATGCAATGATTCTTGACTCATAGGTGCTCCATATTAGCTGTTGCATGATTCATTACACCAACCTCTGCACTCTCTACCGGAAAAAAACTATAAGAAAGCGTTAATGTTCCAACATCTGCACGCAAATCCTCATCAACGTAGAACAACACGGGCATTACAACTTCTTCGCCTGCATCTAAGGTCTGCTCCGTAAAACAGAAGCACTCAACTTTCTGCAAAGAAGTAGCGCCGAATGCAGGTGTCACACTAGGAACAGCCTGACCAGTCACTGAGTGATTGGCAAAATTACGTGCGTAATAGCGAGTTTCATGAACTTCTCCAACCTTTACACGCATCTGCTTTTCAGTGGGACGAAACTCCCAAGGCAACCCCCGACCAATATCTGCTAGAAACTGAACAGTTACTTCTCTATTCCCGCCATCAGAAACTATATAACCACTTTTAACATCTGACGCTATTACGGCCTGCTCAAAAGTTCCTCCACCAAACCCTGTAATTTCGCAAAAAATTTCATAAAGAGGCACTAGCGCATAAGCAAAGCCAAACATTCCTGCAACTGTCAGGCCTAATACAGCAATTTGTTTTTTAGGGTTACGTTTGCTTTTCATCTTTAAAATATCTAGAAGCGTTTACTATTTGCCAAAATTAATCCACTTTTGGTGGAGTCTCAAATGTATGAAGTGGCAGCGGAGAAGGCAAAGTCCATTCAAGCCCTTCTGCTCCCTCCCAAACCTGATCAGTAGCTTTTGGCCCACCACGTACTGTCTTAATAATGATGTATAAAAACAAAACCTGTGTAACACCAAGCAAAAAAGCCCCTGCAGTAGCGAATGTATTGAGCCCTGTGAACGGTAGTGCATAATCAGCAATTCTACGCGGCATACCCCCTAGGCCCACAAAATGCATCGGAAAGAAAGTAAGATTAAGTGCGACAACAGCAGTCCAAAAATGAATTTTTCCTAAACGCTCGTCATACATGTTTCCCGTCCACTTTGGAATCCAATAGTAGACTGCCGCCATTGTTGCAAATATAGCTCCCGGATAAAGGACGTAGTGAATATGAGCAACAACGAAAAAGGTATCGTGATATTGGAAGTCAACAGGGGCCACCGCGAGCATAAGTCCCGAAAAACCGCCTATTGTAAACATCACAACAAAACCTAATGCAAAAAGCATGGGCGTTTCAAAGGTCATTGAGCCATCCCACATAGTGGCAACCCAGTTAAAAACCTTTACGCCAGTTGGAACAGCTATAAGCATCGTGGCATACATAAACCACAACTCTGTCGCCAATGGCATCCCTGTAGCAAACATATGATGACCCCAGACGACAAAAGACAATCCAGCAATAGCTGCTGTTGCATAAACCATTGAGGCATAACCAAAGAGAGGTTTGCGTGCAAAAGTGGGAATAATCTGAGATGCAATGCCAAATCCTGGCAGAATCATGATGTAGACCTCGGGATGACCGAAGAACCAAAACACGTGCTGAAAGATCAGAGGGTCACCCCCACCAGATGCCTCAAAAAAGCTCGTGCCAAAATGCCTATCCGTTAGCATCATTGTCACTACCCCGGCAAGCACCGGCATAGCCATGATCAATAGGAAAGCTGTAATCAACCAAGTCCACACAAACATCGGCATCTTCATCAAGGTCATACCGGGTGCGCGCAGATTAAAAATAGTAACAATAATGTTGATGGCACCAAGTATTGAAGAGATTCCCATCAATTGACCACCCAAGATCAGAAAATCAGTACTTGGTGGCCCATACGTAGTTGATAAAGGAGCATAGAGAGTCCATCCAAAGTCAGGAGCACCCCCAGGCATAAATAGAGATGAGAGCAACAAGCCAAAGGCAAAAGGCATAATCCAAAAACTAAAATTATTCAGTCTAGGCAATGCCATATCAGAAGCCCCTATTTGCAAGGGAATCATGTAGTTTGCGAGCCCAACAAATGCTGGCATTACCGCACCAAATACCATCACTAACCCATGAAGCGTAACCATTTGGTTGTAGAAATCAGCCCCCATGAATTGGAGACCAGGCTGCGCTAGCTCAGCACGAAATGTCAAAGCAAAAGCACCACCAATGAAAAACAGCAAGAAGCTAAATGAAAGGTACAACGTACCAATCTCTTTATGATTAGTAGTCAACAACCAGCGCAAAATAAATTTGACTAGAGGGTGTCTGCCTGAAGGTATGTTATCTGCGTGGGCAATCATAAGTAGTAAACCTAACGCGAGTTAAATATGGTGAGAGGCTGAATTACTTCACCCGTCTCATTGCCTAAAGAATTTCGTTCATAAGTAATTACAGCCGCAATCTCCAAGTCACTAAGTTGCGGTCCCCAAGCTTGCATTTCAGTGCCTGCAACACCATTGAGGACGGTACTTATATGAGCCTCAATTGGACCATTCACAATAGCGCTTCCCGTCATAGCTGGATAGGTAATGCCCTGTCCTGAGCCATCTGGCTGATGACATGTTGCACAGTTACTCAGATACACGTCCTCACCAATTGGCATTAATTCTTCCATTGACCAATCACGGCTACGTGCAGCTATTGCCGCCTCTCCCTGGGCCTCAAGCGCAATACGCTGATCATCAATCCATTCTTGAAACTCATCCTCAGGAATGACATCCACAACAACCGGCATATAGGCGTGATTCATACCACAAAGCTCAGTGCATTGACCACGGTAGGTGCCTGGCACAGGAACTCTTGCCCAAGCTTCGTTAATAAAACCCGGCAATGCATCTTGCTTAACCGCGAAATCTGGCACCCACCAAGAATGAATAACATCATCAGAACTAGTCAGAAACCTAACCTTGAGATTTGCTGGTATTACCAAAGGGTTGTCTACCTCTAACAGGTAATGCTCTCCCTTGGGTTCTATATTATTTATCTGTTCAGTAGGCGTAGAAAGATTGCTAAAAAAACCAAAGCCGGCTTCAAGATACTGATAATGCCATTTCCACTGAGAACCTGTAACCAAAATCGTTAGATCAGCGTCACTATTATCTTCAATTTCAATTAGGGTCTTGGTGGCAGGAATAACCATTCCTATGACAATCAACGTCGGAATGATCGTCCAAATGATCTCAACCTTAGTACTATGATGCCAAGTGGCTGGCACAGGATTTTTCGAACGACGATGCGCAATGATCGTGTAAAACATCGCCCCAAAAACAATGGCACCTACAATAATGCAGATCCAAAGACTCATATGATGCAAGGCACGGAGATCTTGGCTGATCTCAGTGACACCAGGTCTCATGTCCCAGCCCTGGGCAAATGCGCCAGATGCTAGAAAGAAAAGTAAAAATGCCAAGCGCCCGCGTCCGGAGCAACTAAAGGCGTATTTCATAACCAGTAGTCCAGAATAAATTGTTTCAATGATTCACGAATCCGCGATTGAGTGTGCGACCACACCATACCTGGGAACTCCATCCTTGTGTTCCTTAAACCGTTCATCCGCGCGGTATGATAGGTGAACATCTCGTCGAATTCAAAGCCAATGTCTTAACGAGATAATTGAGCTAAAGTTCGAATCTGCCTTTGCCCCGACCAGTCTAGGTAATGTAAGGCTTCCACGGTTTCGGTTGGCATGCTCCAATCTCCTCTATTTGCAATAACAAATGAATCTTCCGCAATTTTTGCCTGCCAAGGCTCCCCGTTCCAATCAATAAATGCCAAGCTAGGGTTTGAGTGGCGATGCCAATAACCGCTACTTTCTGGAGTATGCTCAAATGAATCATCTTTGACCCAAGCCGTCCAACGTTCATTATTCCAAGAAACAAACTCCATTTTTTGATGTGCCCAAGCTTCATTCCCTGTTTCGTGAATACTTGCTGTCTTTAATTCGAACGCAAGCACAGAGCCAATAACCGTTGCTACAAAAACTGCACTTAAAGCTAATAAGCCTTTAACCATCGATATACTCCAAAAAATACCTATCCAGAGTCCCTTCGGGGCGCTGATGTACCATATCTTGACCCTATCGTCCAATCTCATCATTAAGACGTGTTCTTGAACGTGCCCATAAAGCTATGACCATAAAGGCAAGTACGCCCGCAAAAGAAAACCATTGTATGGCATAACCAATATGACGTTCGGGTGGTAATGCGCGAGGTTTCCACTCCCGACTGAAGCCATCAGGTAAATTTGAATCCAAAAGCAACTGATAAGGTATCAGTGACTGCTCAAACCGAATTTCAAGCTCTTCAAAAGAGGGAAATAGCACCACTTGTGGCCAAGGCATGAGGTTCATAGGGGTACTAAGCGATAACCCAGGTTGCGGCAAAGATTCAGCCATCCCTCTAATCACACGTGGAATTTCACTGACCGATACCTCAGGAAGTACCCGACGATCTGGATCTGCCAGAACCCAACCCCTATTCACTAAAACCCAACTAACCCCATCATTGACAGCAAAGGGCGTTAAAACATGATATCCAGCCTGTCCCTCATAAGTCATGCTATCCAAAAGAAACTGCCTAGAAGAAAGATATTTCCCTTGAAGCTCTATCCAACGAAAACGAACATCATCTAAATGACCATTAAGGCTAGAACTGTCAAGAGCTGGCAGCTGCGTCTCCCGATCAAATTGCTCATAAATACTAGCACCCTGCTCTGCACGATGAAGCTGCCACATCCCCAAGCGCACCAAAAATATTAGCAAAATCGGAATAACCACAAAAATAACAATGCGTTTTAGAGAGACCTTCACTTCAAGCAAAATCCCCTTAATTTATTCATTCATACTAATCGAAAGAAGCAGGATCACTTGGCCCGAAACCAGGACCAACTACACTCATTAAACCAATGAAGCCTACATAAAGGACTATTACCAAGCACACTAGAAAAAAAGCGCGTCTTCGTAATTTTTTTTTAGGGTTCTCTTTTTCATTATCAGTCATATTTACTTGCCGCCTAAATACTTCAACCATTACAAACAATTTAGTGTAGAAACATATCTTCCGTTAAACAACTTTGTGAAACTATGAAGCTAAAGCTTTAAATTTTCTAAAAATATTGTTGGAAACAACAAGCATCCACCTAATCCTACAGCAACAAGACGTTCCCAAGTTTTTAAAGGCCGCCGAAAATAACCCTCACTAGCAACACATAGTAAAAATACCCCCAGCACAGCAAGTATAAAAGCGACAATTACGCTAGACATGGATCCCTGAGCTAATAGTGAGGGGTTATAGACAAAAGCAAAAGGAATTATGAACAAGACTAGAGACAGGCGTAATCCTGTAACTGCAATTGACAAAGGATTAGCCTCAGCAATTGAGGATGCCGCATAAGCAGCTACGGCAACTGGTGGCGTTATAGCAGATAATACCGCAAAAAATAACAAGAACATATGAACCGTCAAAACATCAATATTCACCCCTATTAACACATCTGCAATAAGAACTGCAGCCAAAATATATGCGCTTGGAGTAGGCATTCCCATTCCCAATAAAATACAAAGAAGACCTGCAACGATCAACGTCAAAAAATTACTTTGACCTGCTAAAGCGAAAACTATGTAAGAAAACTTACCTGCTAATCCTGTTAAGCTCATTCCGCCGACTACCAATCCAGCGGCAGCGCATGCAGCTGCAACAGGCACAATTCTTAAACTAATGTCTGATAAAGAATCGTAAAAAGCCAGCAGACCTATTTTATTTTCTGTGTTACGCATGGAAACCACTATGGCAGAGAATGCACCAAAAAGAGCGGAAAATGTAGGAGTAAAACCCAAACTAAGAGCTGCTATTATCACGGCAAGAGGCAATAATAAAATACCATGTTTTCTTATTGTTTCACCCAATCTGGGAATATCTGAAGCAGAATCATTTTTTAGTTTTAATCGAACTGCGCCCAAATGCACTTGAACATAAAGTGCAAAGTAAAAAAGAAGTGCCGGAATAATTGCTGCAATAACTATTTGCTGATAAGTAATCCCAGTAAACTCAACAAGAATAAAAACAGCTGATCCCATTACTGGAGGAAGAATGCTCCCGCCTGTTGAAGCTGCTACCTCGATAGCTCCAGCCATCACTGGCGAATAGCCTAATCGCCTCATCATTGGGATAGTAATCGAACCGGTAGTTACTACGTCGGAGGTTGGGCTCCCAGACATGGTCCCATAAAGCGCTGACGAAAATATTGAAACTTTAGCTGGACCACCAGGAGTTTTACCAGTGACAGAAGATGCCAAATCATAGAAAAATGTACCTCCTCCTGCACGTTGCAAAAATACACCAAACCCTACAAAGAGAAACGCGTAGGTAGCTGCGACCCGAATTGGCATACCGAACAGACCATTAGTAGTAAAAATGGACTGATCAAGAAAATGTGAGTAACTAATGTAACCGTGCGATAAAACCCCGGCTAATAAATGACCAAACAGGTTATAGATCACAAAGAAAATAACTATGAGAGTTAACCCTAGGCCCACTGCACGTCGAGTTGCCTCTATAGCAAGCAACCACAGTATAGTGCCAACTAACAAATCGAATTCTGTTAGCGGATCAAACAAAGAAATACGACTGGAAACACGTTCACTAATAACAATGAAGTAAACACCACATAAGATACTCAAAATAGAAAGCATCCAATCACTGTAATTTACAGTTTTACCCCCACTGTCAGGACTTGATGAAACTACAAGAAACATTAAACCAAAAATAAAACAAACAAAAATGGCACCGTGGGAAAGAGGATCAATTATGGCAAAGGTTGCCGCCCAAATGGTCCACACAGCTATTAGGGCGGAATAAAACCTAACTACTTGTTGTAAAGAGCCTTCAAGCTTTCGCCGGGCACCTACGGTAAAAAGAAAGCGAACCATGCTTGTCTCACTAAATGAGCTGATCAGTTAACCAAACCTACTTCACGGAAATAATTTAATGCCCCAGCATGGTAGGGGATTACATCCTGTGATGCCATAAACTCAGGAGTTAGTGCATTCATCGAACCATGTACACTACGAAGCCTTGCAATATGCTCTACGAGAGCTTTAGCTAAATCATAAGTCACTTCAGAGCTCATGTTTTTATTAACAACAAGAACCGCTCCGAGCGCAATTGTTGAAACATCAGAATCCAGCCAATCATAGGTACCTATTGGCACAGTAAAAGGCCTTGCTCCTGAGGCTTCTGACACAGCATTAACTACATCTGTGTCGATTGATAGCATAGTTACATCAACTGCATTACCGGTCCTCAAAATTGTGCTATTAGGTGTGAACAAACCATTACCAGTCATATCAAGTCGACGGTTTGCCATAAGATTAGCCATATCATTAGATGCTGCAAAAACTATCTGACCACCCCAGCCCCGTACTTGTTCATAAGTGACACCGTACGCATCAAGGAGCATTCTATTAAGTTCTTGAACCATATTGCCACGAGTATTAACCCCAAAACGAACAGGCGCTTGGTTAGTAATAAGATCACCTAGTGTCTCAATTTCGTATTCCTCAGCAAATGATGAAGTAATTACTAGCTGCATTGGTGCCCAGTCATACAGATAAGCAATAGCCCTAAGGTTATTAACAGGCTGGCCGAATGGCAAACCTCCTTCTGCGGCCACCTTAAGCTCAACATCATGAACTATGCCGAGTTCAGCTATACCTTCACTAACTAACTTGATATTGGCAATACCTCCACCAGAAGTCTGGTAAGTAATAACAGAACCCGGATGATTAATTGCAACTGCTGCATTTACTCCAGCGCCAAGCAATGACCATAGTCCACCTGGACTGGCTCCACTTAATGCGAGGTTATACTCTCCCTGTGCATACAATCTGGTTGGAACTATTAAAATTAAAAAACCTACTACCAACAAACCTCTAACCACAGAGCACATCAATAAACAGTACAAATATATATTTCTTTGTATGCCGCGGATCAATTGAACAACCTTATGTAATAACGCCATTGGCTCTATAACGAGCCATTTCTGTTTCTGTCAAACCCAGAAAATTCTGATAAACATGTTTGTTATCAGCGCCTAACAGTGGACCTGGATTAATAATCTCACCTGGAGTCTCACTTAAATCAAAGCCTGGAAAGTAGAATGACTGCTCACCAATAACAGGATGTTCTAACACACGCCAAGTATTTCTAAAGGCTAATTGAGGATCAGTAAATAAATCTGCAACTGTATTTACTGCATAAGCATGGACATACGATGCTTGCAGTTCAACTGAAGCTAACTCAGCAGTTCTATCTGAACACCAATTAGTAATTGCAGCCTCAATTAGAACAATATTATTTCTACGAGCAATACATGTTGAAAATCGATCGTCTTCACACCACTGTTCTTTCCCAAGTATCTTTGCCAGCCTGAAAAATTCACTATTGGACCAACAAGAAATCGCTAGCCACTCCATATCAGAACACCGATAAACACCATGAGGTACTGCCTGATCATCAGCATTACCAATTCTTCCTGCTATGATCCCATTTCTATTGAAGTCTAATAGCTCTCCTGCCAAAAACGATACTCCACACTCATACTGAGAAAGATCAATTAAACAACCTTTATGATTGTTCTTTTGGTTTGTAAGAGCTGCAAGCACCGCTGATGTCCCGTAAAAAGCGGCAATAAAATCAATGTATGGCCCGTAAAGTAGCATAGGGGGGCCATTTGATTGTCCTGATAGCTCGGAGAACCCAGCCATAGCAGACAACTGAGAGCCGAAGCCAGGTGTTTGCGAACGCCTACCAGTCTGCCCCATGTTACAAGTAGAAAGCTGAATCAAGCTTGGGTTAGTTTTTAAAAGTTCCGCATAATCAAGTCCAAGTCGTTTAATAACGCCTGGACGCATATTTTCAATAAGTACATCTGACCAATCAATTAAGCGCTTTGCAAGCTCAACTCCACCAGGCTTTTTTAAGTCCAGAGTAATACCTAATTTAGAATCATTAAAAAACGTGAATGTACCACCGCGATTTACCCCTCTTCTTCCATCTTTAAATGGTGGATATTCAAGACGAAACCCATCTGGTCGAGTTAGTGATTCAACATGGACCACATCAGCTCCAAAGTTAGCAAGTATCTTGCCAATCCAAGGACCAGCTGCATAGCCACCAAATACGACAACTTTGGTACCACTTAACGCAGACTGAGATGGTTCATTAACCTCCAATTCATGATCACGGTATTTTGCATCATCAAAGGGTCTTTTTATAAATTCCTCTGTAGTGATCTGAGCACTATCAATATTTTTACTAACTTTAAGTCTCTCTCCGTCCACTATTGCAAAACCACCGCAATACTTTGCCAAAGAGCCATCTCTCTCTATTTGATAACTCCAAAAAGATCTTTCAGAAAGCTGCGGATCATCATTAATATCAGCAACGGTTGATACTGGATACCCAAGCATCTCCCTTTTGCAAGCACCATCCAGAAAATCACGTTTTGTGAGCCTGGCCATAAAAAGTTGGATTGGGCGCTCTATCTCATCTACTTGCTTCTGAGTTAATTCTGTTGGACTAAAACTCAACCAATCTATACTTTGAAGAACACCAGGATCACTGCCTTCCTCTTTCATCCACTCTATTAGCGCTTTGTTTGTGCGCCTGCCTGCTGAACCCCCATATAATATAAAATTAATATAACCGTCCTTACATTCCCAAAATACCCGATAGCGCGCACCTGAAATAGAACGTCCTGTTATAAAGGCTCCATCTCTCATTGGTAAAGTACGCTGGAGATCCCAAAAAGTGGGAGCATTCGCTAATGCAGATACGATCGTCGCTTGAACAGATACATCAACTAACTGACCACGGCCTGTACGATCTCGGGCGCAGAGTGCAGTCAAAGCACCAGCAGCACCTGCAACTCCAGCCCAACCATAAGACTGAGGTCTGGAAATTCGAACAGGCTCTCCATCAGCCTCCCCTGTAAGAGACATGGCCCCACCAGCTGCCATCAGCTCGAGGTCGCTTGCTAGCCAATCGGAACGAGGTCCATTTTGCCCAAATGGTGTAATCGCAACATGAATCAAGCTGCGATTCTTTTCATGCAATAGTTTATGTTCAAAAAACTTAAATTCTCTGGACCCAGGTAATGTACTCTCAATCAAGATATCTGCTGAACTAACAAGAGAATATAGAGTTTCTTGAGCATTAACTTGCTCAAGATTAAATAACATTAGGGCTTTATTGAGATTGTGTGCACGCCAGAATGAATCATCCAGATCAGAGTTTGGGGACTCAACTTTGGTTACCTCTGCTCCGAGGTCAGCTAATATCCTGCCAGCAATCCAGCCAGACTGATCCGTAAAATCAAGCACCCGAATTCCCGAAAGCATCGGGTCACCTCTCCATCACACTCTTAGGACTCGTTATCTTCCTGTACGCGCCAGAGATAATACCCAACCAGCCATCCGTGATTTAGCATTTTTAATCTGCTCGTCGGTGAAAAAATCCTCTGGTTTCACATGATCAATAGGATATACCGGACGATGAAAGTCCTGTTCATATCCATATGGAACAGTTGCATCAATTCCCATACCTCCCTCAAACTCTGTATTTGAGGCAGTCCACTGTTTATCCCCCGCGGTCATTCTTTCTGAAGGCATAAAAGTCTGCCCTCTACCACCAGGTATTGGGTTCAGAATATCAGTACGCGGATTTACCCTAGTGGTTAAACACCACATAATGTCATCCATGGAATAAATATCTACATCTTCACTAACAGCAATTGCCAATCTCATTCCCTGGGAACACGACAAAATTGCAGACAAGAAGTTTCGCTGCCACCCTTCCTCAATTTTATTACGCTTTTTAACTTGAATTATGCAACCACCCCAGTCTGTCATACAGTAGGGAATATGAACATCTTGAACAATGCCGGGCTGCAGACGCTCGCACAATCCTAAAATTGCCGACTCCCGAACAGTAGTAACAATATTTATACAATCTGATGTATGCACACCCAATGGAAAAATAATTGGCCGAGTCTCAGGGTTACGCATTGTAATCGCGGTAACATGAAATGTAGGTGCTTTATATGCCTTGCCCATATACCCAGCCCATTCCGGGTGAAAAAAATACTTACCCTGAACATCGGCATCTTCTGCCTCTTTGGTTTCATAGCGCTTATCACGCGGATGCAAATACCCCTCAAGCACATACTCTGATTCTGCAATTGCCCAAGCATTTTCAACAGTTCTAGCCTTAACTATATTTACCGGGGTACCTTGAGCAGCCCCTGCAATACCAATTTCATCACAACCTTTTGGCAACATGGCATAATCAAAACCACCACCCGCTACTAACGTACACGCGGGCGGAACTCCAAAACACATGGTCAAGGGGATTGGCTGATCATCTTTATAATGCTTGGTCATTACTTGCCACATGTGTGAACCAGGCGATATTTGAAACGTCCCAACATTTCCCCAGCGAAAATTCATTCGGTTATAACCAATATGGCTACCTCCATCAAAATAATCTCCCACAACACACGAAATTGCCGATCCAACTGTCATTTCTGATTCAAGCTTTGTATGTCGGATAGCGGTTATCCATTTATTAACATCAAGATCATCCGTAATAACTGTTTCCTGACAAGGGGCCTCATCTTGAGATACTTCTGTTGGCGGTAGTGGCTGCTCAATGCAATCTGCAATTTTTCGAGTCCGTTGAACTGGATCTTCATAACCAAAAATTTTATCTATAACTTCTATATCTGAAAAAAGATTCGTTATTGCCCTTGCATGTGGCTTATCTTTTACGTTGTTGAATAATATAACTGGGCCACCATCAAGATGCTTCTGCAACCCTGTAAGTTCAAGATCAGGATCCACTTCCTTATCGGTTTCAATAACATCGCCCTGCTCTTTTAACCAATCCAACGTTGAACGAATATTTGTAATATCTTTTTTCATGTTTTCACTATCTCAGATGTATCTCATCGCAGGCATTAATCATAGCAGTTTATTTGACCACGTCTTAGGTATGACACCTTTTTTCTGGCCTCGACTTACATAATAACTCCATATTTTATTTGCATAATGGACGTAAAACTCAGGCGAAGAACTGTTCTTCAAGGCCTCTATTTCAATTGAGCTCAAAGGCTTAAGCTCACCAAGTTTTGATGCAAGGAATTGCGCTTGTGCATTCTCTTCAAAATGAATAGCCAACATAAAAATGTTCAGGAGCCCAGACCCAACAATAACTGCACCATGAGATCGCAATAAAACCGCGCTCTTAGCTCCAAGGGTTTCACACAATTCCTTCCCCTTTTTCGAAGTATTAATTCTAGTAGGGTCAGGATGTACAGGCACTCCGTCAGACCAATGAATAGCGTCAGCTCGCATCACACTTAATGGATTATCACTGACTAGCGTAAATGCTATAGCTGCATCAGAATGCGTATGAGCAATAGCATGTATATCAGGACGATGACGATAAATTTCTGAATGAATATGAAATTCACTCGGGGGCTTTCGACCTTCTGTAGCCTCAACTACTCTACCATCTAAATCTAGAAGAACAATATTTTCTGGCAAAACATCAGAGCGAGGATCAAGTAAAGAATGTATAAAAAAATGATTGTCTTCAGAGGCTCGCACACTAATGTGTCCGTTATATGTAAGTATTCCTTCGGCATGAAGAAGTCGAATACATGCAGCCAGACTTAATCTAGTGTGTGCGTTATCCATAAGAATGCAATCAAACTAATACCCCTACCTACTAAAACTCTAATTGTCCACAGAATTTTTAGTTGTAAGAACAGTCAACAATGCCAAAACCATTGATAGAGCGATAAGCCAAAAAACCCACCTTACAGCTCCACGATCTACCAACCAACCTAATATTAGTGGCATGAGAGCTGCCCCAACGTTTATCCCCGTTGTGACAAAACCAAAAACCTTTCCTGTTTCTCCAGCAGGAGCGGCAGCGTGTACTAACATATCTCTGGCTGGTCGAATTACACCCTGAAGTAAACCTGCAATTGTAAGTAACAAAATCAGAATTAGCGAAGAAAATGGTACTGCACCAATGAACCCAATAATAATAGCGGTCAAACCAAAGGCTACAGCAGCAATAAGATCATGCCTGCCTGTATAATCAGCAAGAACCCCACCGAGAAGAATACCTACTGATGTGGCAAATAAAAAAGCTGTTAGCGAAGCACTTGCAATTACTATTGGGGTATCAAAAAGCGCAACTAGCGCACTAACAGAAAAAGTTTGCATCCCATTGGAAGCAGCGGCAGTTAATACAAAAAAAACAAAAAGCTTTAAAAGAGGTATAGAAAAAAATATACGAATTGAATTCTTCTCCTCTCTTTCCTGGAGCCCTCCAGATTCATTTAAGTTTTCTTTTGTTAGATTAGAGTCAATATCATTATTACGTATACCAAAAAACATGCACACCATGATGACCAGACCCACAGCCGAAACAAAAACAAGTGCAATACGCCAACTCCAAGCTAGAGCAAGATAAATAATTGTTATCGGCGCTATAGCATTCCCTAAATGACCTGCAAAGGTATGTACACCAAAGGCCTTTCCTAATCGCACTGGCTTGATTACGGAAGTAAGCACCGCATAATCTGCAGGATGAAAAACACTATTAGCTATACCAGCAAGAATAACTAAAGCCCCCAAGGTCCATTGAGAATTTGAGAACCCAATAGCTCCAATAGACAAACACAGAACTGAAAGCCCAATGAGCAAAACACAAAAAGCACCAATGCGATCCACAAGGAATCCAATTGGTATCTGAAAAATACCAGTTGATAATGCAAACAGAGTCATTATGAAGCCAAGCTCGGTATAACTCATTGAAAAATCAGCTTGAAGAAAAGGAAAAAGTGGAGGAAGCGTTAGCGTCATAAAATGGCTAACAAAATGTCCTGCCGATACCAGACTCAAAATCTTTGCATCTGATTTGATATCAGTTTTAAAAAACAAAATTAATCTGTGTCCCCAGCTGAAAATAGCAAAGACTTTATTACCAATGGCACAACATTAGTTGGCCTAATGATCTCGCCAATATCCACATAATCAAATGACTTAAGCTCAATTCCATCAATCGAAATAATGTCACAAATGACATCAAGTTCATTTTTCAGAATTTCACCAACAGTTCTCCCAACATCACCATCCATTACCAATATTAAAGGTGTATTACACTTAATAGTCTTAGGAAAACCACTACAAATGCCACAAGCTAGTTGATAAAGGCGCTCATGCAAAGGATCTCCCTGCCATCGAAAAGCTAAAGCAACAGGGTCTGTTCCCTCGGTAATATCAAATGATTTAAGGGACTCAATAATATCTTTTGAAACTTCTTCAGCATTAATTGTTTTGTTTAGACTAGAACTTAACTTAACTACTGGTATATTCCTTAAAGGTAGCAAGTTATCAGAAGAAATAAAAATTGTATTACCACTGACCTGAACTGAAAATTGAGATGCTCCTATTACAGTGGCTCGAATACCATTGCCCGGATCATACACTGAATAAGAAATCTCTTTGTTTTTTAAAGCTGTGACAATCCCATTTGCTAATTCAACACCAATATCACCATGATCAGACTGTTCTCGTTTAAAAATGTATTCAGCTACTCCACCTGAAAAACTTATCGCATCTACAGTTTTTTTCTTCTCCAAAAAAGGCGTGAGGGCGAGCTTTTTTCCTAATCCTTGCCATGACTCAAAATTACAGGCTGAGACGAGAACATCAACCATTGCTTGAATTATTTTTTGCTTATCTGCAGGACTTAAGGTTTTACCAAGCTCAAGTTTTACACCTACACTATCTGCTATCTCCAATGCCGGCTCTTCTACTCGAATCAGCTCGTCCTTGGTCCCAAAAGCTACCAATCTACCCCCAACTGCTACTGCAGATTGCCCAATAACTTGTCCTTCATGAGCAAGCGCTAGTTTCGTAGTACCTCCACCTATATCTACGTTAAGAATTGATTTATGTGACTGCCTAGAATACTTAACTACACCAGAACCGTGAGCAGCCATGACTGCTTCAAGATGATGTCCTGCAGATGCACAAACAAACTTACCTGACTGATCAGCAAACAACTCAGCTATTGCTCTAGCATTTTTCCTTTTAAGTGCTTCGCCAGTGAGAATAACTGCTCCGCTATCGATATCTTCAGCTTTTAAGTTAGCTTTTTTGTACGAGCCAAAAATAAATGATGCTAAACGATTTGCGTCTATCGTTACCCCTGAAACATACGGCGTTAAAATAATAGGCGATCTCCACAACATTTCCCGATTAACAATGACAAACCTGCTTGAAAGAGCTTCTGACAAACGTTGTAAATGCACACGCGAAAACATTAAATGGGAAGTCGAAGAACCTATGTCAACACCAACAGTAGTTAAAATAATATTATCTGCAGACCAAATCGTATCGCTTAATTTCTTTTGCTCTTCTTCAGTTGGGTGCAGATGATCAAAGCCCAAATCATGCAGAATATAACTAGGCTGAAAGACTTCGGGCGATGTTCCACTTAACCCCAACAATTCAGACACTTTCATCAATATAATCGCTCATTTGAGAAGCCACACCAGCATCAGCGAGTTCACTCAGATAAATCTGGTGAATTCGTGAATCCTGATCCTCATACTCTATTTGCGCTCCCCCATCGCGAATGCTTACATCCACTCCTTCAAATAAGTTTCTTTTTGCAGATGTAAATGGATACCTTAAACTTCCCAAGGCAATCGCAAGATAACGAGCAGGATTCTTGCTGGTGTTGTAGTGCTGATGATACATCCCATCTGGTGGTGCAAATACTACCCCGTGAGTCCAATCCACACGTTGAAAATCATTGTCACCCTCGTACCATAGAAGTGAATATCCTTTACCAGTCACATTAAAAACATGGAAATCAGG
Source organism: Rhodospirillaceae bacterium (assembly GCA_002718345.1). GTDB lineage: Bacteria > Pseudomonadota > Gammaproteobacteria > Steroidobacterales > Rariloculaceae > UBA6522. The sequence continues at coordinate 22,346 of PBDA01000030.1, read as the reverse complement.
ACCATGCCTATGGGCTTTCTTGTATGTACCTACAGGCATCTCTGATGAATGGGCATGCATAGTCCCATCAGCAAGAATAAATTTCATATTTGAACTACCTGCACCACGCTTATCCCAAGTTTTAAGCTCAAACTCACTGACATTGGGCACAAAATTAGTCTCCCACATATGTCTACCAGGCCTCTTAGGAATAAATTCCCCTTCACCTGAAAAATAGCCTGCTTTTCCAGCACGTTCTGGCAACTCAAACTTATTTTTAAAGATAAAGTCTTCGTTGTGATAAAGATTCATCACTAATGGGAGGTTGTTGGTTGATGAAAGACGTACTTTTGCACGACCACTTCCATTGAAATGTCGATACTCAGCATTCAGCGGCAAAGCGAAAAGACTCTTCGGCCCCCATTCAAAACTGTGGGTTTTACCATCAATGGTTTTTACTGTAGTACTACCGTGACCCTCAAGAACGTACACTACTTCTTCAAAAAGATGCTGCTGTGACTCAGTTTTCCCTCCCGGCGGAATATCCAAGACGAAAATTGACACAAAATCACCACGGCCATCAAGATGAGCGAGACCAGCATTTACTCCTACTCTTTCCCATGGCCTAGTATCGATATCCAACAAATTTATTCCAAGCCCTATAGTAATAGGTATACCTTCTTTATTGACCCATTCTAAATAAGGATCTGAAAGAAATTTTGCTTCTTCTTTTTTTTGTCTCATAGTAACTAGTTATAAAACTGTAATCTCATTAGGCTTTACTGAAAAAACCATCCATCCCGGAGGAAACCCCATTTTTCTTAAGAGCCTCAAGATATATTTCATGAATACGTGGATCCTGGTCCTCATATTCAATTTGTGCTCCTCCATCTCGAACGTTTACATCCATGCCTGCAAAAACAGCTCGTTTCTCAGCCAACATGGGATACCGCAAACCACCGAGAGCTATAGCTAAATACCTAGCTGGTAATGGACTTGTATTAAAATGCTGATGGTACATTCCATCGGGTGGTGCAAATACAACACCATGATCCCAATCAACCCTTACAAACTCTTCATCTTGTTCATACCAGAGTAGCGAATACCCAGTCCCTGTAATACAGGAAACATGAAAATCAGCACCATGACGATGAGCTTTTTTATAAGTGCCTACCGGCATTTCTGATGAGTGCGCGTGCATTGTCCCATCTGCTAGAACAAACATCATGTTTGAACCACCCGCTCCGCGTTTTTCCCATTTGACAAGTTCAAATTCCCTAACATCTGGCACAAAGTTAGTTTCCCACATGTGCCTACCAGGTTTTTTAGGAATAAAATCACCTTCGCCAGAAAAAAAACTTTCCTTGCCCTGACGTTCAGCAAAAACAAATGGATTGTCAAAAACAAAATCATCGTTGTGAAACAAATTGATCACCATAGGAAGATTATTAGTAGATGAAAGTCTTGCTTTTCTTTTTCCACTACCATTGAAGTGCTGATACGTAGCATTTAGCGGTAATGCAAAAAGACTTCCTTTGCTCCATTCAAAACTATGAGTTCTACCATCGTGTGTTTTTACTGTTGTACTACCCTGTCCTTCAAGCACATAAATCACCTCCTCAAAAACATGTTGCTGTGGAACTGATTTACCACCAGGCACAATATCAATAAGAAATATGCACAGAAAATCCCCGCGACCTTTCAAATGAACCAAAGCACCATCCGCACCAAATCGATCCCATGAACGCGTTTCAACTTTGTTCAAATCAACACCAAAATCTTCAACAATAGGTATACCCTCCCCCTCTGCCCAATCAAGATATGGATCAAAAAGAAACTTAGGTTCATCAATTTCTTTCATATAATTTCACCGATAAGAAAAACAAAAACAATCGACACTAAAAATTATTATCAACTCATGTCTGCACATTCATTTGATCATCTATTTTAAAAATGGCCCGAGCACTGGAACAATACTGCCGAGAAAATTCTGAGGCCAAGGAATAGATAATACCCTGTCAAACAGCAGCCAACTAAATCCAGTTACCCCTAAACTAAACAGTGCAGCACGACTCAAGCCTTCTTTTCCCCAAAAACACATATATAGCAGAACAAACAAGAAAACAGCTAACAGCATTCCTGTAACTCTTGCTAATAAAATAAATAACCCACAATTCCCAAAAAATATACACCCCTCGACCATCATATGTTTCGTGAATCCAACTGAAACATCATCAATATTCGATTGAGATGTGTTTTCATTAATATTTGATGTTTTGTTTCCGCTCTGTTGAAAAAACACCTGATTAATTAAACTTAAAATGGCACACATCAAAGCTGTGCAACCTACTAACAAAGGAACTATTCTCGCTTCAAAATTCCATTGTGAAGCAAGAAGCACATAAATCGTGAGAAATAAAATAACAATCAATGTAAAAAAAGCAGACATAGAAAACTTGGGCAAGAAGCTCTTAGTCTGATCTGACTTAAACGAAGCCTTAAGATTTCGTAATAGAGGCCCAATAAGACCTACAATAGCTAATGTGAAAAATAAAATTACTAATGGTCTACTCAGCCATGTCCACTCATAACGATTAACTGATATAAATAAATATCGCTCTACAATATCTCCAAGAACAAAACCAAGTATCAATGGTGGCCTAGGCCAACCTAAATGCTTCATAATCCAACCAAGAAGACCGAAGGCAAATAAAACATTAAGGTCTCCCCACTGTCGAGAACCCTGTAATGCTCCAAAAAAAATTATCCCTAGGACAAGTGGAAGTAATACGCTAATACGAATTGATGCAACCTTAGCCAACTGGTTACTCAATAAAAGACACAAACCAGCGCCAAAAACATTCGCAAGCGCAAGGCTCCAAACAATTGAATACGTAACATCCAAATTGTCAGTCAGCATTCCCGGACCAGGAACTAATCCATGCATTGTAAATGCGCCTAATAAAATAGCCATTGAGGCACTGCCAGGAACACCAAAAGCAAGCGTTGGAACTAATGCACCACCTTCTTTTGCATTATTTGAACTCTCTGATGCAATAACTCCTCGAATATCACCATTTCCAAATTTTTCGGTATTTTTTTCTGTCTTGAGAGCATGACCATATGCTAACCAATCTATAACAGCAGATCCCATACCAGGGACAGCACCTAATGCAGCCCCAATCCAACTACACCTTAAAACTAACCACCAATACTGAAGAGTATTCCTAATCCCCTGAAACTGCCCAGAACGGGTATTGACGGAATGAACACGGCCAATACTTTTTTTTCCAATTGCAAGATCTGCTAATTCAGGCAAAGCAAATAAACCAAGTGTTACTGGCACCAGTGGCAACCCATCCCACAAATAAAATGTGTCAAACGTCCATCGCATGGTTCCCGTCTGCGGATCAGAACCAACCATGGCAATCATTAAACCTATACCAGCTGCTACCATTCCTCTAAGTGCTGCCTTTCCACTCAAAACAGCAACCATAGACAATCCAAAAACACATATTGCCAAAAGCTCCGGCGAGCCAAGATATAAAATCACTGGTCTCAAAGCGGGGATACTCACTGCCAAAAGAAATGCTCCTGCTAACCCACCAAGAAGTGATGCGCTGTATGCCGCACCAAAAGCTCGGCCAGCATGTCCTGTTTTGGCTAAAGGATGTCCATCAAGTATTGTAGCTGCAGAGCCTGTAGTGCCAGGCACGCCAAAAAGTACAGCTGGCACAGTGTCTGAAGTGGTCGTAACAGCACCAATACCTATTAGAAAGGCAAACGCTGAATAAGCATCCATCTCAAAAGTGAATGGGATTAATAACGCAATACCTACAATACCACCGAGCCCTGGAATGACCCCTATTGTCAAACCTACTAAAACACCGGCACCCAAAAGAATAAGCCTTGATGGCTCAAGCATTACACTCAATGCATTTACTGCTAATTCGAGTGCGCCTGCCTCCAAATTATTAATCTCCCGTTTTCACGCTGACACACCAAAGAATTCATTTTTCCTTAACTTTCGAGTGTCATCAATTTTCACTAATTCACATCCCATCAGACTTAACAATTGCTTTAGAGGCAAGACTAACTGCATTTTCAGAAGCATCATAAATACGCGAAATAAGAATATCTATCTCTTCACCAGAAACTGGATTGAGTTCAAGCTGAATACGTGTTGCATCTGCGATAAATTCTGGATCATTAGTTGTTGCCTCAAAAGCATTTCTCAAGGCAGTAAGCCGATCTATAGGAATACCTGGTGGTGCCAAATACGGTCGCCCCATAACTTGACGTGCAAAAATCAATTCCAACGCCATTAGTTCATCATCGTTCTCAGCAAACTCTGTAATTAAGGGGATATGGGGAAGATCAGGATGCTTTTCTAATGCTAACTGCACAAGAATATTTATTCGACCCTCCGCTAACCAGTCACTACTCCTGGAAACAACTGTAGACCAAGACCAACCGCAGCGACCATCTACTTCACCCCGCTCCATTGCTAGAAGCACATCATTACCACCGGGGTAACCTGATATAAGTTTTATATTGGGAGTGATAAGGTTACCCATAACTATAGGAAAGGTATCAGTGTCAGCACCTGAGCCTGTTCCACCTACAATCAATTCATAATTATTCAAGTCCTCCATAGTCTTAACATTTGACTCATACCAGGAAGCGCAAACGCTGACCTCGTTGTTCAAGCTACCAATCCATGAAAACTCGTTAGCATTAAATCTCGTGCCCATACCTGATAAAAGTGGCTCCATAGCCATACCACGAGCAAATGTTCCAATAACACTTCCATCTTTAGGTGCAACGTTATATATAAAATTAGCCAAAGTAAGGCTACCCGCACCCGGCATATTTTGCGGAACAATTGTTGGATTTCCTGGTATGTGCTTACCCAAATGTCTGGCAAGAAGGCGAGCGTAGGTATCATACCCTCCACCTGCACTATAGCCGATCAAAAGCCTTACCTGCCTCCCTTTATAAAAATCTGATACGGCATCAGCCTTTATGGGCACAACAACTAGTTGAGACATCAATAAGCAAGAACAAAACGCAAGCAGGTGTCTTTTTGCTGGCCACATCTCCTAATTTCCTCCCTTTTTGGAGAGATATTATCATCGCCCTTCTGTAAATATCCGCTGAATATACAGCAATATGATATTGGTCAAAGGTAAACTACCCAAGAAGGTTCTAGCAAATTTTTATAAACAATGAATTAACAGGAATACGACAATGTGTGGTGATATAGAAAGCGATGAAACATTAGCAGAAGACTACTACCAACGATTTGTAGAACGAACGCAAAAATTTCTCTCGTCTACAAAAACAGATAATAGCAACACAACAGATAACTTATATAACTACCTGGATAATTTGTTTCGACAAACGCTCAGCGCAACTACAACTTGCGATGAGACCAACAACGCAATAACAGGCTATGAAAGGATTTCAATGGAACCACTAGTATATGCTCGAATAGCCGGATTTATAGCAGCACATCAACCTATACAGGATGACCCGTTGCGGAATCTAATAGAAGCATTGCTGACTGGCTATGCTGAAGGAGAGTCAACCGCAAGCAATATTAAGAAAAAATACTAACCACAAACTTGCGTCATAACACAAAATAAATACCTACTTCTTAAATGCCGATATTTGTCATCAGATGAGCAAACATTCAAATTACTACAATCCAGATCCTGACCATACGCCTGATGGATATCAGGATGATTCTGATTTACAAAGTCAAGTTGACGAGCACCCTCTTTGGCATCGAGAAAATGTAACTCTCTTCAGTGTTTGTATAGATATAGGATCAGCTGGGACACAAGTTTTATTTTCTGAAGTAAGACTTAAACGCCAGGCAGTTAAACTATCAACACGTTATCTTGTTGTATCCCGCCAGACACTTTTTCAGTCACCAATTAGTCTTACGCCCTACATCAACGATACGCTCATTAACGATAGGGCCCTTGGAGAGATAATTGATAAAGCTTATGCAGACGCTCAATTAAAACCTGATCAAATAGACACCGGTGTAATTATTCTTACAGGAGAGGCTCTTAGACGAAAAAATTCAGAACGTATTGCACGTATTTTATCTGAAAAATGTGGGGCACTAGTTTGTGCCGCTGCTGGCCATCACATGGAAGCAATGTTAGCAGCCTATGGATCTGGCGCTGCTAAAATTTCACATGATTTTAATAATAAGCTGTTAAATATTGATGTAGGTGGAGGAACCACAAAACTGAGCGTTATTGATAAGGGGAAAATACTATCCACTGCAGCTTTCCATGTTGGAGGGAGACTTGCCGTATTTAACAAAAAGCAAGAACTAATACGCTTAGATCCAGCAGGAAAAACCCATGCGGTTCGAGCCGGTGTTAACTGGGAGTTAGGAAAAATAATTAGTAGTAATGAGATAAAGACAGTAGCTCAATCAATGGCAAGCGATCTAAATACAGTACTTACAAATTCACCTAAACCTAAAGAATTATTGAACCTTTACCTAACTGATCCAATAACTAACATGGAGAAAATAGATGGCGTGATTTTTTCTGGCGGAGTATCAGAGTTTTTTTATGGCCACGAAAAAAAAGACTATCAGGATCTTGGTTTTCACCTAGGAAAGGCTCTACGAGAACGTATCGATTCCGGAGAACTACCATGGACACTAATAGAGGAGAGCGAAGGCATTAGATCAACTGCACTAGGTGGATCCGAATTCACTGCCCAACTGAGCGGAAATACCAGCTACATCAGTAATCCTGAGAGATTATTACCTCGAAGAAACATTCAGGTTATTCAACCAGACTTTAACTTCACAGAAAACTTTAGTTCTACTGAACTCGTTGATGCCATTCAACATAAACTAAATATTTTTGATATAGATAATCACAGAGAAATTGTTCTAGCTATCTACTGGACTGGAAATCCTGATTTTTCCAGAGTTAAAAAACTAGCCGAAGCCATTCAAACAGCCCTTAGACAAAGAATCAGTCAAGGCAAACCTATTTATGTAATTCTAAATGCAGATATTGCATTGAACCTAGGCGCAATATTGCGAGAGGAATTAGGCCTAATAAATGATATTCTAATTTTAGATGGCCTTGAATTACGAAATTTTGACTACATAGACATTGGCAAACTCAGGCATCCATCATTAACAGTGCCAGTTACAATCAAGTCTCTTGTCTTTAGAGATATCTCAGAGGGACCTCAACGAAAAGAGTATATTCACCACAAACAACCAAGTTAAAAACATTAAGAAACATTATGAATTCACAACCTCTAAGTATTGTTACACGCACCCAAGGTAACAACGCAGCGCTAAAAAACGGCACAATTAAATTACCTGACTTAGCATTAGACTTTATTGAGATTCCAGTTCTTGTAGATGCATTTAGACGAATGGTTAGAAGACTAGAATTCGACATTTGCGAAATGGCTCTTACAACCTATCTATGTGCGCGCGAGCATGGTGTTGAATTTACCGCTATACCGATATTTTTAAAACGTGCTTTCCACCATGGGGCAATTTTCCACAATACAGATAATCCTATTAAGGAACCTAAGCAATTAGAGGGTTGTCGAATTGGAGTAAATCGCGGATATACTGTAACAGCAGGCGTCTGGGCTCGCAGTATTTTACAAGAAGAATACGATGTAGATCTTGACAAGATTACTTGGGTGCTCTCTGGAGATGAACATGTTGCTGAGTACAACCCACCTACAAATGTTGTCCCTTCCAATAGTCCGCAAACGCTAGAGGAATTACTAATTACTGGGGATATATCAGCAGCAATTAATATACAGCCCACCGATCCTCGGGTTCAAAGCTTAATACCTGATGCTTTAGAAAGAGGGCTTGCTGCTTTTTCTGATCGTGGACACTACCCTATCAACCACCTAATCGTAATTCGTAATTCTGTATTGAAAAAACACCCTGGCGTAGCTACTGCTATATTCAATGCTTTTAGTGAGGCTAAAAAATTGTACTTAGATAAATTGAGTAAAAAACAAATATTTTGCCCTTCATCTACAGATAATTTAAATGCTCAAATATTGGAGCTTCACCAAGACCCACTACCGTATGGTGTTACTCTCAACAATTCAATTCTTGAAAATCTTATACAGCATGCAAAAACTCAGAAAATTTTAAGGCACCATGTTGATATCAATTCTCTGTTCGTTTCTGAGACAATTGACCTTACTGGATAATTAATTCTGAAATTCAACCACTAATGAAATTGCTAGGTTTTATCAGACACATCATTTAAAAAATTCAAAATTCTTGTTGGCACATTTTTTTCACTCAATAAGTCTGGAGCAATATCCCAGTATTGAGATAATGGGAGACATTCGTGGAGATATCTTGCTGCTGATGTCGCATGAGCGAGATCTTTCCCTGGAATAATAAGTGTTGAAATATCTAAATTAAGAAGATCCTCTGGTTCTGCCCCTGGCGCAGTATCTCGATCAATAAGACTATGCTGAATGCCTTCTATTATCAGCTTATATTCTTCTAAACTTATATCACTGTAACTTGCAGCAAATTTTTTACTTTGGCGAATTACTGAAGCCCATGGGCCAATACGAGGGTCTTTACCAAAACCAACATTAGTCTCATTAACAAGATTCACAACACCCTCTAAGCCCTCCTTTACAACAAATGCAAGGTGGGTCTCAAAACGTTCTCTTGCTCTTATGCGATAATGAGGACCACCAACAGGCCAAAAGAGGGTCATGCTCAACACCGTCTCAGGATGTTTGACTGCAAAAGCCATCACTGGACAACAACCCATGCAACCTCCTATCAAATGCGTGCGTTCAAAACCCAGATAATCCAAAAGACCTTTCCCTTGATTCACATAATGATCCCAAGAAAGTTTTTCAACTCTTCCGCCAGACAAACCGGTCTCGCGTCTATCAAAAAGTATGCATTGATAGTGTTGCGGCAAATACTCAAGCATTCTTATACGCTCGTAGACACCAAGCGTAGACCATTTATCCAAGGTCGCATCAAAACCACCAGGTGAAAAGAAGAGAACTGGTTGTCCGGAACCAATTATCTCGTACCTAGTACTTATTCCATCAATTCTGGTAATTGGCACTTTATCTATACTACTGAACTTTAACGTATACCGCCTTTTATCTGACGGCCTTCTCTTACATCTTTACTAAAGGCACTGATAGCCTCTAGTGTTATATTAGCTACATTCGCATAGGTTGTAATGTTCTGATCAAGGTTCGCTACACCATAACCTATAGCAGCATGGGCCATGCGAACACGACCATCTAGCCATGGCCCACCACCAAATCCACCTATCACTGGAATAGTCACAGCAGAAGTTACAGCTGGTCCAACATATGGACCAGAGTTTGTAAAATCCAACATGTCTGCTCCAGCAGCTTCTAGAATTTTCGCTTCTGATACTAATTTATTTGTCATTTCAGAAGGAACTTCTGCGTTGGAGAGATCGCTATACTTTATGCCATATTGCTCGGCTGTATATGGTGTCACGCCGAACTGGGCCCATACAGAAACCCCTGCCTCAGTAAGTGCTGATACAGCCTCAGGGCATCCAGATGCCCCATCAAGCTTTACCAAATCAACCCCAACCTCCTGAATCATCCTCAGTCCTGCTTCAACCGTCGCACTGACGCCTATTTCAGATGGATCAAACGGCAGATCGCAACTTACTAAAGCGCGTTGTGTCCCTGATCGTACTGCAGATGCAACTGTAATCATTTGGTCCAATGTCACAGAAAATGGGTTTGAATGCCCCCAAAGATTAACGCCAATCGAATCCCCAACAGATAAAATATCTACCCCAGCACGATCCGCTATTTGAGCAATGTGTGCATCCCATGCAACGACACCAACAATCTTTCGGCCCTCATGCTTCATTTTATTTAGCTGTGGTATCGTTACTTGATTAGACACTGAATCCGTTAGCCTCTTAGTTGAACATTTAACTCATAGGTGAGTGTAACCGATGCTCTCAAAAGAAAGGAATGAACTTCTAACACAAACTGGACCTGAAACCCCTATGGGGAATTTATTCCGTTGTTACTGGCAACCAGTACTTTTAACTGAGGAATTGCCTTCCCCCGATTGTCCTCCTGTGCGCGTACAAATTTGCTCAGAACGTCTAATTGCATTTAGAGATTCTGAAAACAGACTGGGATTAATCGATGAGTTCTGTGCTCATAGGTGCGTATCATTATGGTTTGGTAGAAATGAAGAAAACGGCCTACGTTGTCCTTATCATGGATGGAAATATGATGTCTTCGGTAATTGTATAGATGTCCCTTCTGAAAAAGATCCTAATTTCTGCAAGCAAATCAAGCTTAAAGCCTATTCACTAGCGGAAAAGGGAGGAATACTTTGGGCCTATCTTGGAGACCCTAAAGATAAACCGCCATTACCAGAATATGAATTTTGTAATGTAACTCCTGATAAACGCTTTATATCTAAGCGGATTCAGGAATGTAACTGGCTTCAGGCAATGGAAGGTGGTATAGATTCTAGTCATGTGTCTTTCTTGCATAGTGGCGCTTTGAACACGGACCCTTTATTCAAGGGCTCTAAAGGAAACAAATATAATTTTGGTGATTTGCGCCCGGTGTTCGATGTTTCTGAGAGCACTGGCGGTTTGTTAATTGGTGCTCGTAGAAATGCAGAGAAAGATCAATACTACTGGCGAATCACACAATGGGTAATGCCCGCATTCACTATGATCCCACCTAGAGCAGATCATCCGATACATGGTCATTTTTGGGTTCCGATAGATGACCATAACTGCTGGACGTGGAGCTACGATTACAAAGCTTCAAGAAAACTTACAACTAATGAACGAAAAGCAATGGAAAATGGCGAAGGCATTCACTGTGAGTATGTGCCAGGAACCTTTATTCCAAAGGCTAATAAATCTAATAACTATTTGATGGATAGAGAAGCGCAACGATTAGGCACTACCTATAGCGGCGTCAAAGGCATTGCCATTCAAGACTCTTCACTGCAAGAAAGCATGGGATCAATTTGCGACAGAAGTAACGAAAAGTTAGCTCCTACTGATCGTGGAATTATGTTAGCTAGAAGAAAATTATTAAAAGCCGTAGAAGAATTAGAGACAAAGGGAATACAACCTCCCGGCGTTGACCCTGAAACTCATAAAGTTCGATCTGCATCCTTTCTACTTCCAAAGGGTCAGAGCTATAACGAAACTGCGCAGGGACATCTGCGAGTAAAAACAGGCAAACCTCACGTGTCCATTTAATACAGAACTAGTAATAATCTTTCTTTCACTATGCGCTAAGAATAGAATTTACAAAAATCATTGCCACGGCAATAAAGATACATGGATAACGCCCTCTGACTCCGTTCCACCAACTGATTTAATGGCTAGATCAGTATCCTCCAGACCAAGTCGGTGCGTAGTAATCAACTCTAAAGGAAATCGATTTGATGAGAGCTGTTTAAGCGCCAACTCACATGAAAGGTAATTATGCCCACGAGCACTCTTAATAGTGACATACTTATTAGTCACCTTAGACAAAGGAAATTCAGGAAATTTAGCTACCTCACCCTGTGCTAGCAGTGTCCCACCTTTTCGTTTCAAAGCATCTAAACCAAGAAGAATTGGAACAGTCCCTGCACCTGCTGTGCAATCTAAAGAGACATCTACTCCCTCACCACCCGTGATCTTTTGGATTGCCTCTCTAGGGTCTTCTTCATCCACATTAATCGCATAGTCTGCACCGAGCTTCAAAGCAACTTCTAATCTTGCTTTATCCTTTGATGTGCCAGTTATGATTATGAGTGATGCACCCGCCTGCTTACAGGCCACTGCTTGAGAAAGGCCCTGCTGACCAGGGCCTTGAATAAGCACTCTCGAATCATAACCAACATTACAATCAAACAAAGCCCATTGAATACCATTAGCCATAGGTGTCACGACTCCAGCCAACTCTGGTGTTACCCCACCTGGGACTTTATGAACTACAGAATTCCATGGCAGATACATGTACTGCGCAAACCCACCCCAAAGATGAGGAGCTCTTTCAGCAGATGAATAACCAAATCGTACTGCATCCGGATTTTTACGCCAATCAGTTCCATTGCAGAGTCTATATTCTCCGTTATGACACCATTCACAAGAAAAACAAGGCACATAATGTTCAACAAAGACAAGATCACCCACTTTTACGCCTTTGCGCTTCTGAAACTCTTTACCAGCTTTTGCAATATAGCCAATATTTTCATGCCCCATAATCACAGGATCAGAAATTGGTGGCTTTGCATAGAACTTTACATCAGTCCCGCAAATACCAGCGACTTCCATTTTTAAAAGCGCACTATCCTCAGATATTTCAGGCATGGGATACTCACGAAACTCTGTTTTTTGTATGTCCGTACGTACTGCTGCAACTACCTGTTCACTCATATTTGTACCGTTTCATATCTCAAGGAGCGTAATAAAACCAATTCTCTTCTTACCAAACAAAACAAAAACTTCTTTAAGGAAGGGGTGGCAATGTATCAACTTCAAGCTCATAGGCTTCAGTCATTTTTGCTTTTAACCCATGATCTTCCAATGCATCAGCGAACATGGTCCTTACCTCAGGGCTTTCATCGGCATAGTCGATCTGATGCCCGCCAATTCGACGGCTAATCCATGCTTTAGGTACACCCTGAGAATTTCTAATTGCAACACCCTCATATTTAAATGCCAAGTATCTGGCCGGTGTATTTCCTGTATTAAAATGCTGGTGATACCACATATTGGGGGGTGTAATTAATGCGCCTGGCGTCCAATCATATCTTTTTGGCGTTTCTCCCTCTGGCCACATAAGGGTATACCCTTCCCCAGACAGAATAATTACATGTGCTCCAGGGCCATGTGCATGTGCTTTTTTATAAGTAGAAACAGGCATTTGTGATATATGACTATTTAACGAACTTTTCGCCATATTAAATCGGATATGACCACTACCCGCGCCGCGCTCTTTAGCCTCTACTAACGGCAGATTGACTGCATCTGCTACAAAGTTTGTTTCAAGCAAAAAACCACTAAGCTCGTCTTTGGGGGAAAAATAATCGGGTTCCCCTGAAAATCGACTAGCAAAATCAACTGGTGTATTAAAAATAAATTCAGGCTCTTCAAAAACATTCATAATCGGTGGCAAATTTGTTACTGCCACAAAACGAACTTTATTTTTACCCGAACCATTGAAGTGTTGGTGCCACGCATTAACAGGAATCGCAAACAAAGCTCCGGACTCCCATTCAAAAGTAGATTTTTGACCAGCGTCATTCCACACCATAGTAGAACCACGTCCATCCAAAATCATGATCATTTCTTCATACAATTGACGCTGTGGATTTAGCTTACCACCTGCATCAATCTCACAAACGTAACAATCATTTGATGTACGAGAAGCATCATGATTAATAAAAACTGCATGCCCATTTCTTCGAGCCCATGGTTTTAATTTCACAGCATTCAAATCTGGAACATAGATCCCATCAATTAAATCAAGTCCCTCTTGCTTGACCCACCTTGTGTATGGCGTCTCTTTCTCTTTTGCAAATTTCTTAGCAAAATCATCTGCAACAATTGCGTGCTTTTCCATATACTGAATATTTCCTCTAAGATATAAAATTAAACATGATGTTATGACTTTCAAGGATGCTACAATTCTGCCATTGGCGCTACATCTCTTAAACCAGAATCAATAAATAATACAAACTAAACCCCATTCTTGTTAGGAAAACCAACAATTCGATGAAGTAATCATTATGGAATACTATACGTTACTGATGCTCGGTTGCGTTGTTGGTTTTCAACATGCCCTTGAGGCTGATCATTTATCAGCAGTGGCTGCTATGAGCACAAATCGATCATCCCGCAAAGCCTTAATCCTTAGAGGCACCATGTGGGGTCTTGGTCATACGATAACTTTACTAATTATATGCGGCATTCTTCTTATTTTTGGCGAAACCCTTTCCCCAACCACAGAATCCCTACTAGAATTTTTAGTAGGCATAATGCTCATCCTATTAGGGCTACATGTCGTTGCTTCATTACGAGAAAAGAAATCCCATTTTCATATGCATAAACACCAAGATGGTGTCACTCATATGCACGCACATTCCCATGAGAACTACAAGGAACCACATGCAAAAAGTGTACATGAGCACAGACATATCAATATGGGATTAAGTAGAGCATTATTAGTAGGCATGATACATGGAGCTGCTGGTTCGGCCGGTATGCTTGTACTAGCTGCAACAGCACAAACTCTAGCAAATGCTCTAGGGTTCATAATTGCTTTTGGTGCTGGCTCGATAGTTGGTATGACCACTCTATCCTTTTTGGCATCCTATCCGCTTAGAACCATTGAAAATGGAGCGCGCTGGCTGCAGTTAGCAGTCACTGCTTCAATAGGCGCTCTTGCGATAACTGTAGGTGTTATGAGGCTAGTAGAAAACTGGCCGACCATATGACAAATTAAATAAAACCATAAATTTACCTATCAATCTAATCTAAGCTACTAATGTGTATAGTGTATATTTCGATCTGTTTCGCAGTAAGATTGTCGGCAGTTTAAAATTTCATAAAGGATTTGAATGGCAACCCCAAGCACAGATAATAAAGAGGAAGTAGTCTGGGAAAGGTGGACAAAAAAACGAACTTTTGTTCGCGGCCTTGAAGGAACCTATGGAGAGCTTGTTCATGAATTATTCTCACAACCAAGAATCTATTCATCAGGCGACTTAGAATGGAAAGGAGGACCACAAAATTTTGGAAAGAAAGTTATAAATCCGCAGTCTGTTCGCATTGCACAATCCATAGAATCTCATATAGACGTTTTTGCGCCTGGTGGGCATGGTCAAAAGCATGGCCATATGAATAGCGCAGTCTTTTTTGTGCTAAAAGGAAAAGGACATGACATCCATGATGGCCGACGTATTGATTGGGAAGCTGGCGATGCACTATTAGTAGAGAATTGCTGCGTACATCAACATTTTTCTGATGATCATGAAGATGAAACAATTGTGTTAATAATGAAAGCCAAACCTTTATTTCTATTTATGCATCTAATGTTTCAAAAAGTTGTTGAGTACCCTCCGAAAGAACCTGTACCCGGCCAAGAAAACTATTCGCCACCAGACTCACTATGAGAAAATACATTTATAGAGAAAAACAATGAGTGAACAACCTTCTTTTGTATGTGATATTGAACGACAGCGCTCTCGCAGTAAAGTTACAGCAGATTTTTATGCTCAAGCACTAGAAGCATCAAAAACATTTAAAAAGGAATACGCACAGCGTAAAGGCGTTGTCAAAGCTAACGAAATGCCTATGGAACGTACATCAGATGGTCTGATTAAACACATTATAAATGAAGGTATGAATACTGCTGAATGTTGTATTGATATTTATATGCAATTCATCCCATCAAACGGAGCTACTGGCACAAGCCGGCATTTATCTGAAGAAATTGCATTTGTTATAGAAGGCACTGGCCACGACCTACACTACGATGTTCGATTTCAATGTGAAGACGAATTTATTTGGGAATGGGATACAACTCCCAAAAAATATGAATGGGGCCCAGGTGACTATATTTATATTCCACCGTACTGCGCACATAAACGAGTAAACTCTAGTCTGGATACTGAGGCCCGCGTAGTAGTAATAAACAGTCGACTCCTTAAGCCAATGGGCTTTCACTGGTTTGATCAACTAGAGCCAGCAAAGGGATTTGAAGATTTGTGGATACCTCCTACTGAGTAACGGGCAAAACTTGTCCGTGAAAAGCTTCCTACAAAAACTAAGCGCTCTGATAACAGCAAGTATGGTTACATACGTGCTACTTTCTGCCTCTACAATAGATATAAATTATTACGCTGATAAGTCAGTAAGCTATATCGTTGCAACAGATGCTGGTGGTGGTTATGACGCCTACGCTCGGCTAATTGGCGGGTATCTTGAGGAAAAACTTAATGCAGAACATGTAATTATCAGAAATATACCTGGCGCTGGCCATTATATTGGCGCTAATACGCTTGCTAGATCTGATCCAGATGGTTTAACAATAGGAACATTCAACGCTGGATTAATATATGGTCAATTAACTAATAATCCTGCTCTGCAATTTGACCTTCGTGAACTTACTTGGATTGGAAAAGCTGCGGGAGAACCTAGAGCAGTAATTATATCTACAAACTGCTCTATCAAAACTATTCATGATTTGCTTAACGCCCAAGATCCTGTCCCTTTCTCAGGGGCGGGAATAGGTTCTGCTTCCTATGCCGATACTCGTCTACTTTCAGAAGCGCTTGGACTGAACATCAAAATTATTCCAGGTTATGGAGGAACCGAAAGTGAAATGGCAATGATGCGCGGTGAAATTTGTGGACAAGTAGGCTCAACAAGTTCAGCACAAAGTTTTGTCGATGCTGGTTATGGCAACTTTATTCTTTCTGTTGGCGGAACAATTAGCGGAGTCCCTAATGCGATAGATTTTGCAGTTGATAATCGCGCTAAACAAATAATTCAGTTAATAACTGACATGGCAGAACTTGGCAGAATTACCGCTGCTCCTCCAAACATACCAATCAAACAACTTAATTCCCTGCGCACTGCTTATGAGAATGCATTAAAAGACCCAAGACTCATTGCAGAAGCACGACGAATGGGACGACCAATAGAACCTGCTTATGGTGAAAATGTTGCAGATCTTGTCATATCTGCACTTAATCAACCTCCTGAAACATTAGAAATAATTAAAAACGCAATAGGGCTAGGGGATCCCTAGGTAAACAAACGTATCTTTGTAAAGAACTATGGATATCCTGGGTATTTTTGAAGCTCTTATACAAGTAATTGGCACGCCAAACCATATGTTATTGATTCTAATTGCAGTGCCAGTCGGAATGTTTTTTGGGGCTATTCCAGGATTAGGTGGAAAATTAGGTGTTGTTTTGGCTATTCCATTTGTGTTTGGCATGGACCCAATAGCAGGTGCAATATTTCTCATATCTATGCATTCAGTAGTTCACACAGGAGGTGCAATTCCAAGCATTCTTTTTGGTGTTCCAGGAACCGGACCAGATGCGGCAACAATTGTGGATGGATTACCTATGACGCGTAAAGGAGAAGCTGGGCGTGCCATTGGCGCAGCACTTGGCGCTTCTGGAGTAGGTGGTGTAATCGGAGGACTGTTCCTAATTGCAGTTATGCCCTTATTACGACCTGTTGTACTTGCCTTTGGACCTGCAGAATTTTTCTTTTTAGCTTTGTTTGGCATCATGTTTATTGCATTACTTTCTGGTGATTCTCTTGTAAAAGGATTAACCGTTGGCTTATTTGGCCTAATGCTAGCCTTCATCAATTTAGATCCACAAACTGGCGCTCAACGATATACATTCGACTTTCTGTTTCTATGGGATGGGATCGATATTATTACTGCTGTACTTGGAATCTTCGCACTACCTGAAATGATTGCGCTTGGCACTACCGGAGGATCAATAGCTCAAGTACAAGAAAAAGCGACCTATGGAATTAAAGGTGTCCTAAAAGGAGTCCATGATGTATTTTCACATTGGGGCCTAACCATACGCACTTCTATCATAGGAGCCTTTATAGGAATGATCCCAGGACTAGGAGGGGACGCGGCATCATGGATATGTTATGGCCATGCAGTTCAATCTTCTAAAAACCCAGAACAACTTGGTAAAGGTGCTGTAGAAGGAGTGATCGCGCCAGAAACAGCAAATAATTCCAAAGAAGGCGGTTCATTGCTACCAACATTATTTTTTGGTGTTCCAGGTTCCTCGGGCATGGCTATACTACTAGGCGCCTTTGTTATGCTTGGCTTACAGCCCGGTCCCAGCTTAGCATTGACAGGGATGGAAACGGTGTGGACGCTCATCTGGGCCCTGATGATTGCTAACATTATCGCTGTTGTGATGTTCTTTGCTATAGCCCCCTGCTTTAGCTATCTAAGTTATGTTAGAGGTAATTTACTCATTCCATTTGTCTTCATACTAACCTGTTTAGGCTCTTACCTAAGCCACAGAGCATGGGAAAATCTAATCGTTTTAATTCTCTTGGGTGTTATTGGTCATTTAATGAAGAAACACCACTGGCCGCGTCCACCTTTTGTTATCGGGCTAATTCTCGGCCCTATTATGGAAGATTCATTTCATAAAGCGATGGCTTTATGGGGACCATCATTCGTTCTACGGCCAGGGGCAATAACACTTGTTGCCCTTACAATTATTAGCTTTAGTATCTATTTTTGGCGAAAAGTAGACACGAACAATGAAATAAAATGAAGAAACCATGATTCATAAATTGCCAATAAATAGCCAAGTATTTACCGCATTACTAATGACATTAATTTTCTTATTCATGTCATTGTTTTCAATAACTTTTCCTGGTAGTTCAAAACTTATGCCGTTATTAATTGGTATTCCAGGCACAATCCTTGCCTTGTTGCAACTTTACCGAGAAATCCAATTATCTATTAACTCAAATCAGGAAGAGCAAACTAAAATAAATAAATCCAAATCAGCAGAAAATAAAATGTTATTTTGGATGTTCCTCTTTATCGTGGGAGTTCTGGGATTTGGCTTCACATATGCCACGCCTATTTTAGTATTTAGCTTCCTTTTTGTCGGTAGTAAAGAATCGTTTTTAGTTAGCATAAGCGGCGCAATAGGCGCATGGTTGCTAGTCTTTGGTTTATTTGAACTTATTTTTGAAATTCCACTATTTAACGGGCTGATTATAATGTGGCTAGTAGGGTCTGGATAAACCCCCTTCCAATCAAATCCCTATTTTAACAATTGACAGTTGACTAAAAATCTCTAAGCTTTTGAATAATTCATGAGTTAAATTAAAAAAAGATAGTGTCCATCAAATCAATTTATTATTTCAGTGCGGTATTCTTTTTAAGCTTATCGTTTAATGTCACTAATGCTGAAGCTCAATATCCCGAGAAAGACATAACAGTAATCATTCCCTACAGCGCCGGTGGTGGTTTTGATAGTTACGTTCGAGGTGTTTTACCTGCTATGCAAAAATACCTCCCAAATTCTGTCAACCTTATCCCTAGAAATATGCCTGGAGCTGGTGGACGTAAAGGCGCGACTGCAATCTATCGTGCAAGGCCTGATGGTTATACGATAGGCGCTTTCAATCTTCCTGGGTTACTTCTGCCTCATCTTCTAGACGAAAGAGTTGGTTATGATCTATCAAACGTGACTTGGTTAGGTCGTATGTCTGAAGATCGTTACTTAATGGTTGTATCTTCATCTAAAAATATTTCCAACGTAGATGATTTAAGGGCTTTAGGGAGGCCAATTATGTTCACTGTTACAGGTGTGCATTCAAGTGCTCATGCCGCAACAAAGATTGTAACTAATGTCTTAGGACTCAATGCACGATTTATAACAGGTTATGAAGGCAGCCAAAATTATGTTCTAGCAGTTGTTCGTGGTGATGGAGACGTGGCGCTTGGCCCATCAACTTCAGTTAGAAGTTATACAGATACCGGTGATCTGAAGGTTATTGCAAATTTTAGCAATATAAATTCTATACCAGACACACAGAATGCTGCTGATTTAGGAAAACCTGAACTATCAGAATTAAATGTTCAGCGAATGCTAGGAGGTCCACCAGAAATGGATGAAGAAGCCAGAGCGATTTTAAGTGAGGCCTTATCACACGCACTTGCTGACCCGCAATTGATTGCATGGTCAGTATCAACTGGTCTTCCTCTATCTCCATTATCTGCAAAAGACACGGAAGCTAATGTAGCCAATCAATGGGCACTTTATGAAAATTATAAAGATATACTTTGATAATACCTGAAGCATCTCTTTCATACTGAGCACCATATATTTAAAAATTTACTCACTATCAACAACAGGACATATACAAAGTCATGAAGATTGAAGTTAATAACGCCGTATTTTCGCTTCCTTATCACGTGGCGTTAGAGGAAGGGTACTTTGCTGATGAAGGCATTGATGTTGAGTTAATCCCTGCAGGATCAGGCCGAAACCGTGACAAAGAAGTCCCGTCAGAACCAATCCTGGATCATAAAAAAGTTAAATCTTATGGTTGGCATGAAGGAATAGAAAAGGGTGAATATTCCATGTATCGCGCATGCGAATGGGGTCAAATAAGAAGGACGCAAGATAGCAATGAAGGAGCCCAGGTTATTTCTAAACGCGCAGCTGTTGCAACACAGGCATTAGTTGTTTGTGACGACTCCTCATACAACATACCATCAGACCTAAAAGGTGTTACTGTGGGTGTAAATATGCACGCAGGTTCACACTATGTAACCCTTGCGTTATTGGAAGGCTACCTTAGTCAGAGCGAAATTCAACCAGGCCACGTTGGTGGGCCTAAACAACGCTTAAAGTTCCTCGAAGATGGGAAAATTGGCGCTGCCGCACTAATGGAACCTTGGATAACCGTTGCAGTTAAACGAGGGCATAAAATAATCTGTGAAGCTTTCTATGAGGGTGCAGAAGTGGGTGTTCCATCATTAGATCCAAAAGGTTATGCCGGAGTAGACCGGGCCATAAGAACTGCAGTAGATAGAATTAATGTAAATATAACTCCATATCTTAAATTTATGGCTCAAGAGGTTCCGCCAGAATTTGCACAAATCAGTGATGAAGATTTCTACTTAGGCAGATTTCGTTATGTTTATCCACGACCTTACACACCAGAAGAATATGAACGTATTTATGACTGGATGGTTGCTCGTGATCTGCTATCTCCTGAAAGCCGCTTTGAATCAATTGTAGATAGCCGTTTGACTGCTTAATTTCTTATAACCCTAAAATACTAATTAGCTCCTCAACTAGTGGCTTAGGAGTGCTAAGTGCCTGGTCAACGTACTGAGCTAATTCAGCTCCAATTATAGGATTTAGCTGTACATGAAGTGCTGCCTCTATGGTAGTAGAAAATTCTGGGTCTTCCACTAGATCAGAGAAAGCTCTCCGTAATATTTCTACCCGGTTAATAGGCACATCAGGTGGTGCAAAGAGAGGCCAACCTAACGTAAAGCCAATCTCTACAAGCTCAACTAAAGCTTTTTGACGTTCTGAATTAACTAACTCAGCTATATGTGGCACACCAGGTGCCCTTTTAGGGTCTGGTGGACCAATTCTCATCAGATGTGTAAGAGAATCATTTAAAAGCCATTGAGGGCGCTGAGCCTCCCAAAAATCTAATGCTATTGCCTGGCCATCTACTTCTCCTCTCTCCATTGCAAGCACAACTGCACTACCACTTTCATAACCTGTCACAATAGAAAAGTTTAAATTAAGTAGTGCTTTTGCAAGTGATGGGATTTGGTAAAGAGGCGACCCTCTGCCAGACGCCCCAAAAAAAACTTGATTCTCTTTTGTGTCTTCCCAGGTTTGTATATCAGCTCTGTTATAAACTGAGATAGTGTTAGTTGTCCGAAAAGCAGAGCCTATCCAATTCAATCTGCGACCTTCATATTTTGCCCGACGAGGCTCAAGGATTTCAGCAGTAACCATCCCTGGAACCGGATAACCAAGAACAGTGCCATCACGGGCAACAGATCTAAAAACATGATTAGCCATAGTGACACTTCCGCCACCAGGCATATTCTGAACTATTACAGTTGGCTGCCCTGGTATATATTTTTCAAGAAATCTAGCAATTACACGTGCAGATGTATCAGTTAATCCACCTGGTCCGGAACCCACCAAAATACTGACAGTTTTCCCTGAATAAAAATCAGCGCTATTTTGAGCCCATGCAACAGACGAAACCAAATACAGATAAACTCCTATTAGCACACGCAGAAATTTAAAAAGAGATTTCACGCTTTCTGATACGTTTTAAAGACTGCAATCTGGTGCAGGATAATCTGGAGGTTCGCCAAAAATCATCCCGGAACGATAGATATCCTCGCAAGTCTCTAACTTAAAGATTCTTGCATGCTCACTTAAATTTATATAGGGAGCTCCACTTCTTACAGTACGACCAGCCACTATAATTGCATCACCAGTTTTTAGGGTCTCAGTAGTCCAACCTATTCTTGCTAAACCAGCTGCATTAGAGAATTCTGCCTGCCACCTGACCAGCTGCCCATTATGTTCTTCAACATCAAAAATTAATCGAGAGTGAGGATTTATAAGCTGTACCGCAACTACAGTGCCAGTCAATGTTGTAATGGCTTCCTCAAAACGCCCTGCATCACCATGATGAGCAAAACTCGTAGAAGTTATTACTCCAAACACTATACCTAAGCTAACAAGAAAAAACTTTTTGGTTATT
>PBDA01000029.1 GCA_002718345.1 Rhodospirillaceae bacterium | reverse complement strand
ATCTGCGTATTTTAATGAATTTAATGATTTTGTTTATGGAGATTTTACTGGAGCTAAGAAGGATGGTCTCTCGGTAATAAATTATAAACAGCAGGATGCCAGTATTAATGGTTTGGAGATCGAATTGGAGTATTTCAGTGGACAAATAGGATTATTTGATATCAATCATCACTTTAGTTTTTCTCATATCCATGCAGAACTGGGTTCTGGTAAACATATTCCTAGAATTCCCCCCTCAACCTATCAATATTCTCTTAAAGGTATTTCTGGTAACTGGATGTGGCTTTGTAGGCTCAGACATGCAGCTAAACAAAATCATATTGCAGTTAATGAGTTAGCTACGGATTCTTATAGTCAGGTTGATGTTGAGGTAAGCTGGATTCCAAGTCAGCTAGAAGGATTTACATTTTCCTTAATAGCTAGAAATTTGGGTGATGAGGAGATTCGAAATCATACTTCATATTTAAAGGATAGACTCCCAGAACCAGGAAGGAATATCAACTTCACGGTATCATATGGTTTCTAAATTACATTCACAGAGAGGGAGGATTCTTGTTTTTTTCCCGACTTTTATGTGGTTGTACAATTGGATTTAAAAATGTAATAGTATTACGATATCTTTGTCTTAGCCCAAAAAATGACCAATGAAACGGGGAATTTGTCGAATGCTAAACTTCAGTACGTTCCAGTCCATTTCCCCTAGCGAATTCCTCGGGAAGTGGACAGATAAATCGTAAGCAAATAAAGGAGCAGATCTAATGCACGGACACAAAAATCTTTCTGTATACGCAGTAATTATCGGAGTGATTTTTTACTGGCAACATGTTGTTTTTGCACAATCGATTCAGATCGCTAACCCTCTTAGCACAATCAATGAGGCAGGCGAAGTTGTCACGATGACCGACAATGTTAAGGTCTATGGGAGTTTTCACTTCTCGGAAAGTTGCACATTTGATTCTGAAAAAAATCTTATTATTGCGATGAACGCCGGCAATCGACTTGAGGAAGATGACGATGACGGATACGTGTCCTTGATCAATCCAGATGGCAGCGCACATACGATTAGGTGGATTGGTGCTAGTCGTGAAGGACTTGAATTGCATGACCCAATTGGCAGCGCAGTTCGTAACGGCTTGCTCTACACTGTGGATAGGGGTTTTGTGCGCTCGTTTGACCAAGCAACGGGTCAACCCCTCGATTCATTTCCAGTACCCGGTTCCACATTCCTGAACGGTATTCGAGTGACTGAAGACGGCACAATTTACGCTTCTAATACACGTCCTGAGGGACGCCTTTACAAAGTGACTGCTGACGGCGAACCGTCGTTGCTTGTCGATGGGGAACCACTCAATGTTCCGAATGGTGTTGCGATCGACCCTGATGGCAATATTGTTGTCGTCAATATTGGTGATAACGCAGTGCTGACATTCAATTCAGACGGTGAACTGATTCGCACGGAGTATGCGCACGAAGCTGGCAATGACGGACTTGTCATACTTGAAGACGGTACGAAGTATGTAAGTAGCGTGCGCTTTGGTAGCGTATCGAGGATTCGACCAGGGCAGGACGCGGAGGTGATTGCAGCTGGCATACCTTCTGCCGCATCAATGTGTTACGACTCGATACAGCACCAGCTCGTTATTCCGATGAACAACAATAATTCACTGGCGTTTGTGGGTCTGGATGATTAGTCCCTAGGTCTGATAACTATATAGATAGCTAATCTATTTTGTCCAAAAGCAGGCATTCGTATCCTTGGCGCAGGCCTGGATATCGGAAAATTTCAGTTGGAATGAGAAACGTCATGTTGCCTAGAAATCGGATTCTGACTTAATGGTAGTCATATGGAAGTAGCTAACCACTTGATGATGGCGGAGAGGGAGGGATTCGAACCCCCGGTCCGCGCAAACGGACAACGGTTTTCAAGACCGCCGCATTCGACCGCTCTGCCACCTCTCCGACATGAGCATTTTCCAGAGCAGCTTGGTCTATTGCAAGGCCGATTATTATTGTGTTTGATTTGACAATTCACGATTGTACCTAGATAAGGTCTGATCTTAGGGTTTTCACGGAGAGTCGAATGATGCATATCTCGTCGGTGTATGTGCTTTTATTGATGCTCATTCAAGCAGGGTTCTTGTTTGCTCAGGAGCCTGTTTTTACAAGTTTAGCTGATCGTGCATTTGAAGAGGGTCGTTGGAAAGATGCTGTTTTTGAGTATCAGCAGCTTTTATCTGAAGATACATTTAATGGAATCTATTGGCTAAGAATTGCTCAAGCGCAGCGGGAATTAGGTGAATATGGCCTAGCTTTAGAAACGCTTGAGCGAGCAAGGGTTGTTCAAGGTCCTGAGGCTATGGTCGAACTTGAGCGTGCCAGAAATTTTTCTGCTTTAGGGCAAACAGAAAATGCGTTTATTGCATTACAGAGTGCGGATGATGCTGAGTTGAGATCATTATCTGTCCTCGATAATTCTAAAGAGTTCGACAGTTTACGTTTGGAGGAACGTTTTCAGCGTTTTTATCGGAGTGTCCGTCAAAGAATATACCCTTGTGAGTCTTTATCTTCATCAAATAATTTTGATTTTTGGTTAGGGTCTTGGAATGTAAGACAAGCTAATGGGTCTTTGATTGGGCGTAATGAAATCACAAAGGAAGATGGCGGCTGCGCTATTGTTGAAAAATGGGAAGGAGGTGGTGGTTCATCAGGAATTAGTACTAGCTTCTATGTCCCTAGTAGGGATCAATGGAGACAGGTTTGGGTTGGATCTGGTGGGACACTTATAGATATGACCGGTGAAATCAGAAATGATGTTATGCGTATGGAGGGCACAATTGAGTATGTTGGTTTAATAAATAGTGTTGTAGCAATAAGAGGGAGTTGGACTAAGTTGTCAGATGGGCGCGTAAGACAGTTATTTGAAGAATTTAATATTGGAACTAATGCATGGCAAGTCTGGTTTGATGGTTACTATGAGTTAGTAGACCCACAGTAATGTAAAATACTTCTATTATGAATGGTATGAAAACAACCCATAATCCCGTTTTACAGATTTTTGGAATCATATTTGGTGCTTTGATCGCCGTAGTAGCAGTACTTTTAGGTGCGGTTTTATTGTCATTTATTGTTGGTTTTATAGTGTTGACAGGACTTCTGATGTACTTGCGTATTTGGTGGGCTAAGCGAAAGATTAAGAAAAGTCCGAGTGTTAGTGGGTCTGAAAATGAATCAACTGCAGAG
Organism: Rhodospirillaceae bacterium; assembly: GCA_002718345.1. Classification (GTDB taxonomy): domain Bacteria; phylum Pseudomonadota; class Gammaproteobacteria; order Steroidobacterales; family Rariloculaceae; genus UBA6522. The sequence continues at coordinate 17,906 of PBDA01000029.1, read as the reverse complement.
CTTTTTGATGTCAAATATACGATCGTTAAAGAACGAGAAGTTGATAATGAGCGATAAAAATATTTTGCGAGATGATATAAGAGTAATGAATGCCTAGAGATACTAAAGCACGAGGACAAAATAGACCGACACCACCTAGGTTTAAACGCGGACGTTTTTCTCGATTAATTCCAGTTACAGGGTTTGTTTTTGTTTGTCTTGGGCTTGCTTGGTTTTTTGAGTCACAAGCTACGACAACTATAATTTTTGTACGTCATACAGATACGGATCTAGAAACATTGGCTACTGATCCTTGGTTAAATACTCTAGGTCAACAACGAGCTGAATTGCTCGCAGATGTCATTCAAGATATTGATGTAGTAGCCGGTGTTGATGCCATTTATGCTAGTGAGCATCGCCGGACAAAGGAGACTGCTCAATTTGTAGCTGAAAGGTTAGGGTTAGAAGTGCTGATAAGAGACCCATATCTTATTGAGCCTTTTATGTCTCAGGTTTTAATTAATCATAAGGGAGAGATTGTTCTGATAGTAACTCTTGAGGATACACTTGCTCCTTTAGTTGAAGAATTACACGGTAGTAAAAATATTCCAGTAATGGCAGCAGATGAATACAGTAATATTTACATTGTTACCATACCTTGGTTTGGTAAGGTGAAAACTCTAAGATTTCAATATGATTTTTATGAACGACCAGAAAGTCCAGTGCTTGGGCCATTTTCAGGTCCAGCTTCAAATTACTAGCGTCTTAATTTTTCTTAAAAGGATTTTCTGCTAAGGATCCATCATCATTTAGCTTCGGGTAGGGTATGTTTTGGTTTTGGCAGCGTTCCGCAATTTCTGGATGCGCCCATTCAAAAAGTGTAGCGTCATATTCTTCTTGTGAGAGCCTTGATTCTTGGTAGAGTTTTGCTTCCTTCCTTTGGCGTTGGGCTTCGTACAATATAAGGGCAGCAGCTACTGATACATTTAATGAAGCAACCATGCCTTCCATAGGAATAATTACTATTTTATCTGCTGCATTCCTCAGTTTTGATGTTAAGCCTTCTAGTTCTGAGCCTAAAATAATGGCTGTCTTTTTTGTGTAATCAATCGAACGGTAATCTATGGAATTAGGTGCTGGGTGTGCAGCTACCAACTGCCAACCTTCCTTCTTAAAGTTTATAGCAGTATCAAATGCATTATCTTGTAAAGTTACATTAACCCATCTACGGCTACCTCCAGACACCATATGATGTCGGCGAATCTGCCCATCTGGAGATACAGCATGTATTTTAGATATCCCAACAGCATCACATGTTCTCAGAACTGCAGCTATATTATGGGATTTATGAATGTTATCCATTAAGACTGTAAGATCAGGTTGGCGTCGAGCCAGTATAGTTTTAAGCTTATTAAATCTATTTGGTGTCATTTGTCAGTATTATCCGTCTCTTTTTTTATTATGTCTTGATACTGATCATTGAACATTAAAATTTATTAGTTGAATATAGCGATATGCTGATATGCCAGGAAGAATTGACTATTGAAACTTCCGGTCGTGGGAGTTATGAGCTCACTGCTCTAATCAATGATTTGTTGGCAAAGGTTGAGGCTGTTACTGGGATTTGTCATCTATTTATTAAACATACTAGTGCTTCTTTGATGATCTGTGAAAATCAAGATCCTTCAGTACGAGTTGACTTGGAAACGTTTATGTCTGATCTTGTGCCTGATGGGGATAGGCGCTTTATTCATACATACGAAGGTCCGGATGATATGCCTGCTCATGTTAGAAGTGTTTTGACTCAAACAAATTTAAGTATCCCCATAACTTCTAAAAAACTCGCATTGGGCACATGGCAAGGAGTTTACCTTTGGGAGCATAGATTAGAGGAAAATAAGCGTACTATTGTTTTAACTATTCATTCTTAATAGGGATGATAAAATTTTTGTTTGAGTTATAAACTATTAAAAAATATTTATTGTCGATAATCATTTAATACAACATTGGAAAAATAAAACCGTACAGCGCACAATTAGCTAATAGCGCTTCAATCCTAGAGGTAAAACAACAATGACTCTTAAAACATTGGATTCATATGGCTTTGTTATTGCAGGAATTATTGCTAGTTTTTTGTTGACTGCCTGTCAGCCTAGCGAAGAGGTTGTGAATTCTGATATGTCTTTATCGGATTCAAATTCCATGGAAATATCAGTTGCTATGCCACCAGAAGGTATAGCAACATTTACAACAGAGTCTCTTGCCAGTAAAAGTAGTTACTACATAGGTGGAGATTATGTAGGTGATCCCCCAGTGATGGGAGGTCAGATGTACGTGGATGTATGGGAGCCTAGTAACATTACTCAACCTTACCCAATTGTTCTGTTTCATGGGAACGGACAAACAGGAGTAGGGTGGCAGCAAACTCCTGATGGCAGGCCAGGGTGGGCATATTATCTGATTGAGCAAGGATATGTTCTTTATATGGTGGATTACCCAGCTAGAGGCCGTTCAGCTTATTTGCCTGATGGTACACATGGCGGGCTTGGTATTCGTACGGCGGCACAATTACAAACTATCTGGACTAACGTAGACGAGATGGGGAATTTCCCGTTAAATGACAACCACACCCAATGGCCAGGTGAAGGGAAACCTGGAGATCCTGTATTTGATGAATTTATCAAGACCCAAGTGCAATTTGCGGGACAGAGTACGACTCTTGCGCGTCATGCTGCAATTGAGTTACTTCAAGAAATTGGCCCTGTAATTCTTTTGACTCATTCACAGGGAGGTGGTGTAGGTTTTGGGGTCACAGATGGTGCGCCTGATCTTGTGAAAGCACTGATTACTGTGGAACCTGGAGGTCCCCAAATAGGTCGGGTTAGCACTTCTCAGGTTGCTTATACAGGTGAGCCAGCAAACTCATGGGGACCTGTAAATTACCCTCTAACATATGATCCACCAGTTAGTGACCCATCTGAGCTTGAGACTTACCTGGAAGAAGAAGCAGATCGTGATGGGGAGGTTCCATGCTGGTTGCAAGAGGAGCCAGCCAGGCAGCTTATTAATTTTGCAGATGTCCCTGTTTTGTCAATTTCAGCAGATGGTACTTATCATCGTGTATTCGATGCTTGCATTCCTAAGTGGCTTAATCAGGCTGGAGTAGAAACCGATTTTTACCGGCTTGAGGAAGTTGGAATCAGTGGTAATGGCCATATGATGCAGTTAGAGCTTAACAGTGATGACATTATTGAGTTTATTCATGAGTGGATTCAGGACAAAGTAGATTAGAAAAGCTTTGTAGAAGACTAATTCATGCTTATGAGGTACGGGTTATGGATGGAAAATTAAAAAAATTTGTTAGGTACGCATTGGGGATTGTGATTGCCTTTACAGGAGGTAATAGCTTGGCTCAATTTGCGGCCGTGCCCGGAGATAAGGGAGGGCAAGACATGTTCGGGCCTTATGATGTGGTTTCAAATTGGCCTCAGGATCTTGCTGAGTTACCAGGTCATGATGGCTGGACATATGGTGCAGGACAAAGTGTCTTTGCAGAGAGTCCTGATAGAGTTTTTATTTTGCACAGGGGAGAACTACCAAACATTGAACGCCCGTCAAATACAGTTTATCCGGAGGCTGGCCCAGCTTTATCTTTTCCTGTTGCTCAGTTGCCATGGAGAAATGCTTCTGTAGGGCCTAGAGCAAGCCTTCCCGGTGCATTAAACGGTGATGACACTGATCGTGGTGAGCATGGGGTAGACCATCGTTGGGAACATTGTTTAGTGGTTGTAAACGCTGAAGGTGAAATTGTCGAAGCATGGACACAATGGGACTCACTTTTTCGCCGCCCACATTACGTAACTATTAATCCATATGACCCTGAAAAACATGTGTGGGTTGTTGATGATTTTCGTCATGCCATTTTTAAATTTACTAATGATGGTTCAGAACTTGTTCAGACTATAGGTATTCCTAATGTGAGTGGTGATGATGAATCACATTTTTATAGGCCTACTTTCATGGCTTTTTTGGATGATTCGTTCTTTGTTGCGGATGGTTATGCAAATACTCGCGTTGTGAAGTTCGATAATGAAGGTAATTATCTTACCGAGTGGGGGCAGGCGGGTAACCCACCGAACGAAACGCGTCCAGGCTACATGAATAATGTTCATGGGGTTGCTGTAGATGTACAGACAAGAAGAGTTTTTGTTAATGACCGTGCTAATAATCGAGTACAGGTATTTGATGAAGATGGTGACTATCTTGACGAATGGAGTTTTGGGGCTGAGCCGACTGATATACACCTATTCTATATTGGGGCAGACAACATCATGTGGGCAGCTGATCGGGCAACGAACAAGATTCTTGGGTATGACCTTGAAGGAAATCTTATCTATTCATGGGGAACGTTCGGTGATTTTCCGGGTGGACAGTGGGGTGTTCATGGCCTAAGTGTGGATCAGGATGGTAATTTTTATGTAGCTGAGGTAGGTAATGGACGAGTTCAGAAATATGTACCTAGAGCTGGAGCTAGGCCTGAGACCATGGTCGGAAAACCTGTTTATGCTGCTTGGGAATAAAGACATGTTTAGGGTAGAAAATTGCCAGAAATGGGTCTAGAGGAGAAAAGAATGAATATTTTTAGGATCTTAATAACGCTTATTGGTGGATTATTAGCTTTTGTTGTCTATGCGCAGCCTGCTAAACCGCCGGCTAGCATCCCAATGATGCCTATGGATAACGTTGCCAGACAAGGCTTTTTCTATGCTGGCGGAGAGTATGTTGGTGAGGGTGATCAGATAACTATGGGAGGGGCAATGTATGTTGAGGTGATGGTGCCTCACGAGATTCTGCATCCATATCCAATTGTTTTCCTTCATGGCGCTGGACAGACAGGCGTTGACTATATGCAGACTCCTGATGGACGTCCAGGTTGGGCTTTTGATTTTCTTGAAATGGGCTATGTGGTTTACGTGCAAGACTTTCCTGCTCGAGGTAGGTCTCAGTATGTTCCTGGTATTGACGGAGATCTTCGTATTCGCAACGCCCCTAATCTTGAGGAAATATTTACTGCTTCTGCTGCAACTGCAGACTTCCCACAAGCCTCAAAGCACACTCAGTGGCCCGGAACTGGGCGTATGGGAGATCCCATTGCTGATAATTTCATGAAGACTCAGGTTGAATTTATTGGGGGACGTCAGGCACAACTAACCATCGATGCTAATGTTTCATTACTTGATATGATTGATACGCCGGTTATTTTACTTACTCACTCGCAAGGCGGTTGGTTTGGTTGGAACATTACGGATGAGCGACCTGATCTTGTCCATGCAATAGTTACTCTGGAACCAGCAGCGCCCCCAATTCGAGGTGTTGACACTTCAGCAGTGGCTTATCGTGATGGAGGGGGGCTTTCATGGGGTGTTGGTAACACACCGATTACTTATGATCCGCCAATAAGTGATGCATCAGAGTTAGATGTTGAGTTACAGGAGCAGGCTGAGGGACCCGGGTTGGTGCCATGCTATAGGCAAGTTGAGCCGGCACGACAACTTATAAACCTTACAGAAATTCCAGTGTTATTTATGAATGGTGAAGGTGGTTATCATCGGATATTTGATCATTGTTTAGCTAATTGGCTAAATCAGGCGGGTGTCAACACTGAGTATGTGAGAATGGAGGATGTTGGTCTTCCGGGTAATGGACACATGATGATGTTGGAACTTAATAGTAAAGAAATTGCCGAATATATTCACGGGTGGTTAGAAGATAACGTTCTTTAGTCAGGCTAATAAAAACCCCGGTATTTCCGGGGTTTTTAATGGATAGTTTTTTATTCTGTATTCAAAAATGTCTTAACTGGCTTCAAGGTTTATATGAGCAAATACGAGCAGAATCTTGATAAAAATGAGGCAAATTTTGTTTCTTTATCTCCACTTAGTTTTATGCGGCGTGCAGCTGAGGTATTTCCTCAGCGAATAGCGCTAATTCATGGGGAAGACAGTATCACTTGGAGTGAGACCTTTGAAAGATGCCGGCGTTTATCAAGTGCACTGAAAGCCAGAGGGATTAAAAAAGGAGATACAGTAGCAATTATGGCACCGAATGTTCCTGCTCTTTTTGAGTCGCATTTCGGTGTTCCCGCATCTGGTGCTGTACTTAATGCACTTAATACTCGTTTAGATTCCACAGTTATTTCATTTATTCTTGAGCATGCAGAGGCGCGTGTACTAATCACAGATAAAGAATTTTCCCCTGTGATTTCAGAAGCTTTGCAAAAAATTGATAATAAACCTTTAGTGGTCGATATAGATGACTCTTTAGCTGAATCTGGTGAGTTACTTGGCGACTTAACTTACGAAGAACTCCTATCCGAGGGAGACGCTAATTCAGACTGGGTGCTTCCTGAAGATGAGTGGGACGCTATCTCTTTAAACTATACATCAGGTACTACTGGTAATCCTAAGGGTGTTGTTTATCATCATCGTGGCGCATATATGAATGCTATTGGTAATTTACTTGCTTGGGGCATGTCGCCAAATCCTATTTACCTTTGGACATTGCCTATGTTCCATTGCAATGGTTGGTGTTTTCCATGGACGATAGCTGCACTGTCCGGAACTAATGTTTGCCTTCGTGGCGTGCAGCCATCTGCTGTATTCAAAGAAATTATGCAACATCGTGTAACTCACATGTGCGGTGCCCCAATAGTAATGAATATGTTGTTGAATGCTCCTGAATCAAAATCTTTACATTTAAATCATAGAATCAAAATGATGACTGCTGGCGCTGCACCGCCAGCAGCTGTTCTGGAAAAGATGGAAGAATTAGGTTTTGATATTACACATACTTATGGTCTGACAGAGGTTTATGGGCCTGTGACAGTGTGTGACTGGCATGAAGAATGGGACGAAAAGTCTGTAGAAGAAAGAGCTTTTCTAAAAGCTCGTCAAGGTGTTAAGTATGCCGTCCAAGAAGAATTTTTTGTGGCAGATCCAGAATCATTGCAACCTGTTCCCGCAGATGGAGAAACAATGGGGGAACTTTTTTTTAAGGGTAATGTTGTTATGAAGGGTTATTTAAAGAATCCTAAAGCGACACAAGACTCTTTTCAGGGTGGTTTTTTTCATACCGGAGATTTGGGCGTTACTCACCCTGACGGGTATGTAGAAATCCGTGATCGTTCTAAAGACATAATCATTTCAGGCGGAGAAAATATTTCTTCAATAGAAGTTGAAGGTGTTTTATATAGACATCCTGCGATACTTGAAGCTGCAATAGTGGCTCGACCTGATGATCACTGGGGAGAGACACCATGTGCTTTTGTTACGCTTAAAGATGGCGAGACTGCATCGGAGCAGGAAATTATCCAGTTTTGTCGGTCAAACATGGCGCATTACAAGTGTCCAAAAACTGTTATTTTTACAAACCTTCCTAAAACATCCACTGGGAAAATTCAAAAATTTGTTTTGCGCGATCGTGCAAATAATTTATCAAAGTAAATCTTAAGGTTTAGCCCGATCAATAAGTGCTGAACCAATAATTGTGATAAAGATATTGATTGTTAGACCGTATAGACCAGGATGAAAGCCAAATATCTTTCCTGCCTCAACGAAATCAAATGGTCCAAAGGCAAGCCCAAGAGATATTATAAGACCTGTTATCAACCCAATAAAAACGGGAGTTCTTTTCAGTAAAGGAAAATGAATGCCAAGCATTATTGCTGGTGCTAATTGAACTAAAATATCAAATTTTCGATCAATAAGAGCAATGAGTGATGCATGATTTTTTAGTAGTAGCGCTAGAAATACAAGCAAACTTACAACAACCCAAGAGCATTTTTTTCCAATCTGTGTGAGTTCAGCTTGATCGGCTTGCCGAGCAACATGCGCAGCATAAATATCTTTTGTAAACATAGAAGATATTGAAAGCATTGCAGAGTCAGCTGTCGACATAAGTGCAGCAAGTACAGCACTGAAGATAACAACAACTACTGTGTAGCCAAGTATTGAGTTTTCTTGGATTATTCTTAATAGGCTGGCAAGAATTTGATCTGTCGCAGCTCCTTCTAAACCGGGGATGTAGGCAAGTGCGTATATTCCCGCAATAACGGCAATTAAGGCTGTAATAAACGGCATAAATGCCATCAGCGCAAGACTACGATTCATTGTTCGCTGAGATTTTGCAGCATAGATTCTTTGAATTGCATGCGGGTAAAGAGCGCCGCCCATACCAATAATTAAAATGTAGCTTAACCATTCCCTAAGCATAGGTCCTTGTGGTCTTGCTATCTTAAATGAGTCTGTTGTGCTTGATATTTTTTCAGTAGCTGCTGATAAAGGACCAAATTGATCAAACAACAGCGCGAGTAATACGATAAAGCCAATAATTAATACACTACCTTGTATTACATCTGTCCAAGCGATAGCACGAATTCCTCCAAGCGTGCCATAGATTACCATTACCAAGGCCAGCCCAACGACGCCATAGTTATATGCGATGTCTCCATACTCTGGACTAGCTAACCCCTGAAGTGCTCTCCCCATAGTCATAAGTTGTGCAAGCAAGTAGTTGCTAAGTGCTACGATCATCACGATGGGGGCAATAAAAGAGATCGCTTTTGATTTGTAGCGATCTTCAAGGTAGTCCGTAGGGGTTACATAGCCTTTCACTTTGGAAAGACGATGAAGTTTTGGCGCGAATGCTAAGTAAAAAACGATCATTGCTAACATATAATGAACAGCAATTAACCAACCAAACCCAACTCTGTAGGTGGCTCCAGCGACGCCGAAAAAAGTATTTCCGCTGTATTGTGTTGCGTATAGAGTTAAAAGTAGAACAATAAAACCAAAGCCACGTCCAGCTAAGTAAAAATCTTGGAGAGTGTTTTCTTTGCGCGCAGCTCGACCGGCAAATCCTAAAAGTAGGAGCGAAGCAATATAAAGGGTAATAAAAGCCCATGCGCCGGGTCCAAAGGGAAGAATGTAATTCATTTAGTCGATGTCATTGTCTGTATTACTAAGAAAAACCCAAGCAGTAAAACCCGAGGTAATAAGTAAGATTATTAGCGTTGAGATAACCCAGAGTGGCAAGCCATAGTAGTGTCGTATATCACCTGCTGGCCAATACCAAGGGATTACCAGCATTAAGAGAATGACATATACCACACCTATCCAAATACGAGGATGGTTTGTTTTCGTCACCTGCGAATCTCCAGTTAAGTGGAAGTCTTTTATTTTTGGGGGTAAATTTTTTTAAAGCAAATTTTTTTGGTTTTGTCGTTAATTAAGTTTGATTTGAGGGGTTATTAGAGTTTAAAAATTTATATTAAGTTGACTAAAAAAACCTGACAGATTAGATGAAAGGGTTTAACTTAGGATAATATTGGGTAAAAGAGATAGTCGGATAGAAAAAATAAAATCGCTTCATTGCTGAGTTGAGTAATGGAGCATTCATAATTCCGGAGAATCCTATGTTTATATCGAAGTGCTCTAGATTAGTTTTTTCCCTTGTAGCAGGCTTTTTTCTGCTAGCGGGCTGTAGTGTTGAGAATGATGTACAAGAGAATTCGCCAGACAATACTCGCGGTGATAATTTTCAGTTTCAGCTTCAGGAAGCTCGCATTTCTGATGTACATAGAGCTATTCAGGATGGCCAGCTTACTTGCCAAGGTCTTGTGCAGATGTATATTGACCGTGCACAGGCTTATAACGGGGTCACTAACCAGCTTGTAACGATTGATGGTCAACCAGTAGCTTCCGTTCCGGGTATGGTGCGAGCAGGCTCGGTTTTGGAATACCCTACTGAGACGAGAGCTATAACAGAATTTGTTCCTGATTATGAGGACTATCAAGGCCCACCTATTGAATTCGGCAGAATGGAGCCAACTGCTTCTGATCCTACAGTCTATGCTCAGTACGGGATGACTGTGGGAATGCCGAGTGCAGGTCAGACTAATGCACTTGGAACCATAAATATTCGTGGAGAGCGCTCGGTTACTTGTAAAGGTGATGCTGATTTACACCCCTCTATGGGCGCGTTACCTGCTGGGTCACCGGCTGTATGTGAAGATTTTCGGCAATATCCTGATGCACTTGAAGTAGCTATGCAGTTAGATGAGGAGTATGGGTCGGACCCAGATCTGGATGCTATGCCAATGTATTGCATTCCTTTCAGTTTTAAAGACCCTTTTGATACCAAAGATATGCGTACTACAGCAGCAGCTGATGCTCGATATGATATTGACTTTGCTCCCACTGATCACACTTTAGTAGCACAGCTTCGTGATAAAGGAGCAATTATCTATGCTAAGGCAGTGAATACTGAGTATAACGGGCGAGGCTGTGGCCGTAGTGGCTGCAACCCCGGCGGGCGCCATGAACCAACAATGGTTTTGCCTTCAACCCTAGGCTTTCAACGTAGTTCATGGTCAGGTAACCCAAGTAGTGTCTATGATACGACGCGGGCCCCATCGATTGGTTCAAGTTCTGGTTCCGCTGTATCAGTAAGTAGTAATCTTGCTATGTGTAGCCTTTGTGAAGAAACAAGCATGTCGTGTCGAGGGCCTGCAAATCACAATTCTGTTGCATTAATTCTTCCGCACAAAGCTTTAATATCTTATCTGGGTCATGCAATTGGTTCGGATATTTACTATGACCGAACAGGTGTCCATTGTCGGTGGATAGGTGATTCAGCCAAAGTTCTCGATGCAATGAAGGACTCAGAGGATGGTTACTATGAGCCTAGGGATATGTGGACTACTGTGCCTAGAGCTAGTGTTTTAGATGAAGGTTATGCAACGCACATTGTAGATGATGGACAAGATGGAGCACTTAGCGATATTCGAATAGGAGTTATTCGAGAATCAATGCTGACATTTCCAGGTGTTCTTGCCGATGAGCCTATCGCTAATGCCGCAGCTAATGAAATTAAGGAAGTATTAGGCGGTATGCTTGGAGCAAAACTAGTGGAGTCTGTGGATCCGCTATGGCCTGATGATCCTGAAATTGAAAATATGAGCCCTTCATATACAGATGCGTTGGCCCAGCTTGTTCCTGTTTTGTTCCCTGATATGCTTTACTGGCTGGATAGTAATGGAGAGCCATTATTTCCTGATTTTGCAGCAACCATCACGCCGACGGAGTTTGCTCCTGGAATTATCCATGGTTCAGGTGAGATGAGCCCAATAGATTACATGGTTGCACTTGCTGAAGGAGATGTTCCGCCTCCTGAGGGATTTAATTTACGATCTATTCTGACATTGGGAATGTCTAATGCCTTTAAATTCCATATAAATCAATATCTCAGTCGTCGATCTGATGATTGGGCTGAACGTGGTTATACGGAAACCCTCAATGATTTTACGACTCTTAATGAACGATCTAAATTTTGGGGTGATGATGCGCGAACCTGGTTTTTGAACTGGGATGAAAAGGAAGATATGCGTCGTTCTCTTGGTGAGCGTCAAGGTATTGATGAACGTGTAAAACTTCGAGAGTTGCTTCGACGGGTAGAGATGAAAGTAATGATGGAGAATGATCTTGATCTGGTTGTCCGTCTTCATAGTTCTCTTCCTCCTGGAAAAATAGGACTATCTCCTCAACCTCAACCTGATGGAGATTTTCGTGGGGAACTGCAATCAGGCCCGTATGCAGGATTAACAGAGGTGCTGATACCTGCTGGTTATGTTCAGACGGCTTATGATGCGGTTTTCAGCCTTAGTGAGGATCGTCAGCGATACCTACCTACTAATAACACTACTACGCCTACGACAGTGATGGGACCGGGATTGCCTTTTTCGTTGGTTTTTAGAGCGGAACCTGGTCAGGAAGATGTAATTTTAAGAGTTGCTTCTACCTATCAGTCAGCTTCAGGACGTCGCGTTTCACCACCGGCCTTCCCTCCTTTAGCAGGTGAGCCATAGAAAAGATCTAAGTCCATAGTGTAAAGAGGAGAGTTTTGAGGTACACGGCAATAGGATTTATCCATGTTTTGCTAATCTCAACCGGCATGACTCATCATGCTGAGGTTGGTATTGACACGGATACTCTAGTTACTCTGGAGGGGACAGTCACCGAGTTCAGTTGGAGGAATCCACATGTGTATATCGTCGTTGAAACTCCTGAAAATATATCTTGGACGGTACAGACATCCTCTACATTGACAATGACACGAGTAGGCTGGGATCGTAATTCTCTTTCTGTTGGAGATAACGTGATAGTGCAAGTTAACCCAGCGCAGGACGGTAGGTCCTATGGAATTCTTAGAATTATTGAAAAACAAGGGGGAATGATCCTGCCAACATCATTTGACAGTGGTTCAGGGGAACCCCTGTTAGATCAGCCGGAGGTTAGTGAGCGCACTGACAGCATATCAGGACGATGGAGAGCAGATACTTCTAAATTGCAATCGTATCCTGGTGGGTTTGATGGTTTCTTTCACGCCAATATGAGGCTTACAGCAAAAGGTCAAATTGCTCAAAGTGAATATGATGCTCTGTCTTTTGATAATCCAGCATCTCATTGTATCGGTCCACCTGCGCCTGCATTAATTATCTATACCAATCTTTATCCTCTAGAGATTGAAATAGATGACGAAAATAATACTGTTTTATTTCGAACAGAGTACTTTGATGAGATGCGAACAGTTTATTTAGATGGACGAGAACATCCTGATAGTGGCATAAGATTTCCAGGTGGGCATTCAATCGGGAGATGGGAGGACGATGTATTGATTATAGATACTACGCTTTTCTCAGATCATCGTTCCCCTTACCAAATAGGTGTGCCCTCTGGATCTGAAAAACACTTAATAGAACGTTATCAGTTGATTAATAATGGAACCCGCCTTCTTGTCAGTTTTGTGTTGGATGATCCTGAATATATTGTTGAGCCATTAATGCATTCTCGGGAACTGATTTTTTCACCAGATGTGCAAATGGTAGAATTTAATTGTGATCAGGAGTCTACCCAGAGATTTGTGCCCAATTGAATTAAGTTTTCTTATTTTCTGGCTCAAGTAGTGTTTCGTAGTCGGTTCCCATGACTTTCGTAATTGGAACTCCGGAAATAACATCATTTTCCATATGCTTTTCACGCTGAGCAATTTGCTTTGCCTTTTTGATTACCTTTTCAGCCATATTTCTTGAAATAAATACTATGCCAGTACCATCTGCAATCACAAAATCACCAGGAGAAACAGTAATTTTTCCTACATGAATTTTAATATTAACAGCAGATTCATGAATTCTTCCACGAGCAGTTTTTGGGGTAACAGATCGTGAAAAAACTGGAATTTCCAATTGTTCATATTCATCAATGTCGCGAGCTGGACCCTCAACAATAATGCCTCTTATGCCTTTGGTTTTAGCTGCTCTAGATAAGAGACCACCCCAACCAGCAGCTTCAATTCCCGTCCGTTGTTCTACAACAATAATATCTTGGTCTGTTCCTAGCTCAATTGACCTAGTGCCTAAATGATTTTCTGAAGGAGTTGCAGATTTTCCAAGGGACAGTTTTACTGTTTGGACTCGACCACATATTTTGGAAGTGGTTGATTGTCTAGTGATATCAGAAACTACGCCAGTTAAGCCAAGCATATCTAGCGCATCAGATACAGCACAGGTATCTAAGTATTCTAGTTGTTTTAGTAAGGTTTTATCATCCACACTTAATAATCCTGTTTTTTTTAGATAAATAGTAATGTTGAATACGTATAGTACGACACCTACTCAGTGTTAACATGGACCGTATAGTATGTATCAGCTTTTGGGAGGACCTATGACAATTTCTCGGGGTTTCGAGTTAGTTGCTACTGTTGTGTGTAGTATTCTTGTATTGCCCAGTTGTTCAACGGACGATACGCCTCTTGTAACTTCAAACATTGAATCCACTGTAGCACCAATTGATTTGTCTGGTGTGTGGAGTACAAATAGTTTTGACACGCTAGATAACCCAGCATGGGACATTGTGGGACAATTTTCAGCTCGGTTGACTTCAGAAACTTATGATTATCTTCAAACTCTCCTTTATGACCCGGCCAACGATCATTTGTCTGCTGCGGAAATAATAGAAGCTTTGGAGGATCACACTTTTGCAGTGATCGATGATCGGCTAACTGAGGTTGGGCATTCCATAGGTGATGCTTTTGATCTTGCAGATGACCCGGCTATTCAGTGTGAAAATTTTGGAGTATTTCGAACTGTGTTGCATTCAGACCCTATTGAGTTTGAAGTCTTAAGTGATCGGCTAATTATCAGAGGGGAAGATCTGACCATTAACCGTACAATTTATATGGATGGTCGTAGTCACCCCCAAGAGGGGATAAAAACTTCTGGCGGGCATTCCATAGGCTGGTATGAAGGCAGTACTTTGGTTATTGAAACAGTAGATGTTACACCAAATTTGGCTGATGATACTCTTGCTATTCACAATAGTGATCAGGCCCGAGGCGTGGAGCGGTATACTATTAGTGAAGATGGTATGAGTATGGATGTAGAGTTTACAATTCATGATCCCGTTATGCTCATCGAGCCTTTAACGATTAGGCGTCCACGTGTTTTTACGCCTGATGTGGAATTAGACCGTAGGCCCTGTGAAGCAATATCAGGACAATTTTAAATAAGGATGCTGGGGTGATGAAAAAAATTGTTTTTGTCTCGTTGTTCTTAGCTTTTGGTATTCAGGTTGCATTCGCACACCATAATTTTGCAGCTCACTATCGAACAGAAGAGATGGTCGAAATTTCTGGTGTTGTGACTGAATTTCGTTTTGTTAATCCGCATGCTCGAGTCTATGTAGAGACCACAAATGCTGAGGGAAATACTGAGGTTTGGATGGTTGAGGGAGATGCGTCAGTGGCACTTAGAAGATCGGGTTGGACTGAAAACCAGCTTAAACCAGGAGATCTGGTCGAGATTACCGGTAATCCATCCCGTAGCGGGGCTAATATGCTTGGTTGGAAGACACTAAATCTTGCTGATGGAACTAGTATCGGAGGAGGGAGTGGGCGTTTAGAGGAGCGTTTGAGGATATTGGATGCTACTTTAGCGACTTTCCGAGAGCAGCGAGATCAATGATCTATAGAAATGCTGGTCGAATGCTCAATTCAGACTTATATTAATTAAAGCTCTTTGGGAGTGGCCGCATGCGGCAAGTTTATGGTTTCTTTATAGGCTTCTTGCTAATTATTGCCGGAATAATAATTAACCCTGTAAGAGCACAAGATGCTTCTTATCTCCGCGTATATAGTTCTAATGGGGTTAGAGAAATCTTGCAGGAATTAAAACCTGATATTGAACATGCTGTAGGAGTTATTCTGGATTTTGAATTCAGTACTTCTCGTACCTTGGCTGACCAAGTATCAGCTGGTGCATCGTTCGATGTTGTTGTCCTGACACCAACATTAATCGATGAGCTCATTGGATTAGGAATAGTTAACCCTTTATCACGTTCTGTATTTGCTCAGGTAGGGGTGGGTATCGGTTCTCACAAGAGTGCTCCGACAAAAAATGTTTCAACATTAGATGCGTATAGAGAAATTCTTCTTGAGGCGGAATCTATTGCTTATGGTGCCAATGGACAGAGTCGTCGAACCAATGAGTCGAGTTTTGAAGTGCTTGGTATTTCTGAGCAGGTTCATCACAAAAGAAGACTAACAGGTCCTGGAGAAGGACCCGGTCTAGTTGCTGAAGGAGAAGTAGAGTTAGTTTTAACACTAGTAAGTGAGCTTATTAGAGAGACTGACGTTCAATTTCTTGGTCCTCTGCCAATGGAAGTTCAAGGATATATTCGTTTTGAGGCGGGTATCGGTGTTGAATCTAATGAGCCAGTTAAAGCAATGGAGTTTATTCGTTTTTTGTTGGACTCAGATTTTTCCCTTGCTCTAAGTGAATATGGTCTAGAGTCCATTAATAGATAGCCGATAGAATTTCATGCACATAAAGAGTATGTTGTAGAAATAAAAATATGGTTTAAGTGATAGGTATTTTAATAAGCCTGTAGCGGAGGAGAGCATGTCAAAATTTCATACGTTTATACCTGTTTTGGTTTTATTTTTCTTTAGCGCTCCAGCGGTAATGTCTCAGCATGGAATGCCAGGTGGAACACCCATGACATTTTTTGTTACAAGTGATCCAATCGGTGATGGCGGTAATCTTGGGGGATTGGAAGGAGCAGATGCACACTGTCATAAGCTGGCTGATGCTGTAGGGGCAGGTGATCAAACGTGGCGAGCATATCTTAGTACTCAGGCTAGGCCAGGAAAGCCAGCTATAAATGCTCGTGACCGGATCGGTACTGGTCCATGGCATAATTTTGATGGTGTAATGATTGCAAGTAGTCTTGCACACTTACACGGAGATACACTCGATCTTGCTCGGTTGGGAAATAATTTACATAAACTAAGTGGTTTAACAGAGAAGGGCGCTATTGTTCCAGGTTTATATGACTATCTTGATGCTCGGGACAGGGATTGGGAGTATGTTAAAAATACGCCATATTCAAATCGACATGAGGTATTAACTGGTACTCAACCTGATGGACGTGCATTCCCTCCAGATATTGATTACACCTGTGATAATTGGACGAGTAACGAAGACCCAGATACTCAACTTGGACCGGGACTTTATGGTGGTCCTGGTAGGCCAAATGCGCAAATTGGTTTTCCTGATCGCGAGGGTGGTGGTAATGGTTCGTGGAATTCATCGCACGGCACAAGGGGTTGTAGTCAAACTGCCCTGCCACTAACACATGGAATTGGTCAGTTTTATTGCTTTGCTGTCACGGGAGAAAATCAATGAAAAATTTTCTACTAGGTTTCTTTTTATTATTTAGTTTTTCTGCAATTTTTTCGCCAAAATCATCTTCTCAAGGCGTGGGCCACCATGCTCCTCGGCACTTTATTCCCTCTGAGCTTATGTCCTTTTTTGTAACCAGCGAGCCAATAGGTGATGGTGGTAATCTTGGTGGGCTAGAAGGGGCAGATGAGCACTGTCAGAGGCTAGCAACCAATGCTGGCGCAGGCCATAGAACTTGGCGTGCTTATCTCAGTACGCAGGCTCGTCCTGGTAAACCTGCAATTAATGCTCGTGACAGAATCGGGGATGGTCCTTGGTATCACGCAAGAGGTGTTTTGCGTCGTCCTATAAAAACATCTGAGATTCATGGTGATACTTTGATTGAGGCCCAACGAGGGTCAAATATGTTTAAAGCATTTGCTTTAACAGAGAAGGGAAATGAAATTAATGGTGTTGGTGATCCCATGCCAAATTTGCATGCCATCATAACCGGTACTCAGCTAGATGGCCGAGCCTTTCCAACTGATGTTGACCGAACCTGTGATAACTGGACAAGTAATTCAGAAGGTGCTGCGCAAGTAGGGCATTCGGATCGTATTGGTCATGGAAATCAGTCGTGGAATTCCTCCCATGCAACAACTGGTTGCAGTCAGGCAGATTTTGCAAGCTGGAATGGAGCAGGGTTATTTTATTGTTTTGCTATTGATTAAGTTTTTGAATGATGTTCCATAGTATGATTAAAGCCTGCGTAGTAAAAAAAACAATCACTTTTTTTTGTCTATTTTTGCCTGGTGGTTTAGTTATTTCACAAGTATCAGTTTATCCAGACACAATCCTTTTCAATGGAAAAATTGTCACAGTAGATGATTTTTTCTCCGTCAAGGAAGCAATTGCTATACAAGGAACAAGAATTGTCGCCGTTGGAACTAATGAAGATATCCAATCACTCTCAGGTCCTGATACCTTAGTATCGGATTTAAGAGGTAAAACCGTCATTCCTGGTTTAATTGATAATCATAATCATGTAATTAGGGCAACGGAGTATTGGCCAAATGAGGCAAGACTTGATGGTGTTTCAAGTCGGATTGAAGCGTTAACTATATTAGAAACCAAAGCTAATGAACTGGCTGAT